>NZ_DFTU01000029.1:11287-28579 GCF_002379485.1 Methylophaga sp. UBA4204
TTGAAAAGCCGGATTTATCGTGCCTTGCGCAAAGGCGAGGTTCGGGTTAATAAAGGTCGCATTAAACAGACCTATCGACTACAAGCTGGTGATCAGGTAAGGGTTCCTCCGCTCAGGGTCAGTGAGAAAGTTGTTATTACCGAGTTATCCGACTCACTTACCGATGCACTTGAAAACGCAATTCTCATGGAAGATGATGACATACTGGTGATAAATAAACCTGCAGGTCTGGCGGTTCATGCAGGTAGTCAGATCCAATTGGGCGTCATTGAAGCCATGCGCATTATCCGTCCTGAAAATCGCTTTGTTGAATTGGTACACCGCCTGGATCGTGACACCTCAGGTTGTCTGGTGCTGGCAAAAAGCCGTACCGCGCTACTTAATCTGCAGCAGCAAATGAAAGACTCTGAAACCGATAAGCGTTATCTTACCTTAACCAGAGGCAAGTGGCCTGCACAGGAAAACATTGTTGATTTGGCATTACAAAAAAATTCGCTGAGCTCTGGCGAGCGCATGGTGGTGCCGGATATTAATGGTAAAAAATCCAAAACCTTATTTGAGGTAAAACAGGAGTTTTCTGGCTGCCAGCTGGTTGCTGCAAAACTCTACACCGGACGTACACATCAGATCCGTGTACATAGCGCCAGCCAGTCACATCCGGTAGCTGGTGATGAAAAGTACGGCGATCGTGAATTTAACAAACGTCTCAGACAATTTGGTTTAAAACGCATGTTTCTGCATGCTTGGCAGCTTTCGCTCAAACACCCGATAACGGATGAACCATTAACCTTTAACGCAGAACTGCCCGATACGCTAAAAGACGTTTTAAAACAATTGGAAAAGCAGTGATGAGTCAGTATCAAATGATCGTTTTTGACTGGGATGGCACCCTGATGGATTCCACCAGCCATATCGTTTTCTGTATGCGCGAAGCCATTCATAAACTGCAACTCTCGCCATTAACTGATAATGCAATCAGTCAGATTATTGGTTTGGGTTTACCAGAAGCCGTCCGCACCCTATATCCACACAGCACCGATGCAGATATTCAGCGGCTGGCAATGGCTTATCGAGAAATCTGGCTGGATCATCCACATGAGTCGCCGATGTTTGATAATGCTGTCGAGTTATTGCACAAACTGGCAAATCAGAATATTTTCCTCGGTGTGGCAACCGGTAAAGGACGACGCGGTCTGGACAAAGTCCTCGCTGCCACGGGTTTAGCAGATTTATTTACCGCAACGCGTTGTGCTGATGAATGTCATTCCAAACCGCATCCGCAAATGCTTGAAGAATTAATAAGCTTCTGTGGCGTTGAAGCAGATGCCACTATGATGATTGGTGATACCGAGTTTGATTTGCTGATGGCCCATAATGCCAAAGCAAAAAGTGTTGCGGTAACACACGGGGCACATGCTCTGGAAAGGTTGCAGGCCTGCGAGCCACTGCATATTGTTGATGACTTATTTGCGTTGGATGACTGGTTGCATGGCAACAACGTGCGCTTTTGATTATGATGTGACCCACTAACTTTATAGTTCAGGATGAAACCTAATGGCAACTTTTGGCGACTTTCCACCAGAACACAAACAAGATCCACAGAACACTTCACCGCAAAATGACCAGTGGGAACGCAAAATTCTGCAGGATCTTGCATTCGCTGCCATCAAAGAGCAGCGCGCAACACGCCGCTGGGGATACCTGTTCAAATTTCTGGTATTACTGTATTTCGTCGCTATCTTCCTGATGACTAGGCCTTTTGGCGAGAGTGATCTGCCATCAGGCCCACATACGGCATTAGTTGATGTGAGTGGTGTTATTGCACCGGATATGGAAGCCAGTGCCGATCGGGTTGTCACCGGTATCCGTGAAGCTTTCGAAAGTCCACAGGCCAAAGCATTAATCCTCCGCATGAATACTCCTGGCGGCAGCCCGGTTCAGTCGGGAATCATCAACGATGAAATCACCCGTTTGCGGGCAACACGCCCTGATTTCCCTGTTTATGCTGTCATTCAGGATGTCTGCGCTTCAGGCGGATATTATATCGCCGTGGCCGCCAATGAAATTTATGCCGATAAAGCCAGTATTGTTGGTTCAATTGGCGTTCGTATGGATAGCTTTGGTTTCACCGAAGCAATGGATAAAGTAGGCGTGGAACGACGTTCATTAACAGCCGGTGAAAATAAAGCTTTCCTCGATCCGTTTATGCCACTTAAGGAAAGAGATGTTGAGCATGCCCATGAAATGCTCAACAATATTCACCAGCAGTTTATTGATGTCGTCAAAACCGGCCGAGGGGATCGTTTAAAAGATAATGCTGAAATTTTCTCCGGATTGTTCTGGTCGGGTGAGCAGGCGCTTGAATTAGGTTTGATTGATGGACTGGCCAATAGCAGTACCGTTGCCAGAGACATTGTCGGCGCCGAAGAACTTGTCGATTACACACCCCGCCCAAGCTATCTGGATCGCTTTGCCGGCAGCCTCGGTGTGAAAATCAGTGAAATTCTGCTGAGTAGTCAATATTGGAATCTTCATTAATGGAAACTAACCATCTCAATGAATCAGAGACCAAGGCCTTAGCCGAGCGCGAAGAATTATTCCGCTATGCAGACCTGAATCATCCTTTAATAGCCATGCTGTTTGCCGAGGCATCAATAGACAAGCTGACTCCTGATGAAACGGATAAAGCATGGCTCTGACACCTCAATCATTAGTTAACAAATCGCTGGAACTGGTTTCACCGCCCAGTACCTATGCCCGGCTTGATGAGTTGATCCACGATCCTGACAGCGCCATTGATGACATCAGTAAAGTTATTAACACCGATCCGGCACTGACGACACGATTATTGAAGATCGTTAACAGCCCTTTCTATGGCTTTCCATCGCAGATAAATACGATTTCCCGTGCGATTACTGTTATTGGTACGCGTGAACTGACCAATCTGGTTCTGGCAACATCGGTGGTCAATGCCTTTACCGGCATCCCCAAAACACTGATAGAGATGAACACTTTCTGGCGACACAGTCTAGCCTGTGCCATCTGTGCAAAATTACTCGCTGAAGCAGCAGGCCATAAGCAAAGTGAGCAATATCTGATTGCCGGTTTGTTACATAACATCGGCAGTTTGGTCCTGTATCAATCAGTACCTGAACTGTCTGGCGAAGCAATAAAAAGCGCCAGATTCGGGCATGAAGTCATTTACCTGGCTGAACAGCGGGTGCTCGGTTTTGACCACACAGAGGCCGGAGAAGCGTTAATTCAGGCATGGCGGTTACCGGAATCGCTTGGTTTTGTTGCCAGACATCATCACACTCCGGTTGCTTCAGGCTATGCGCCAGAAGTCTGCATTGTCCACGTCGCTGATGTTATGGTCAGTTCAGTTCCATTCGGACACAGCGGTGATCAGCATGTTCCTCCGCTGGACCCCGTGGCCTGGGAAAGATTGGGTTTACAACCGGAAATAATTCCAGCATTGCTACGTAAGGTGGCCATCCAATTAGATCATCTGGCAGCAAACTTATTATAAAAATCTAATTTAAACGAATAGCAAACTAGCAAGAGGCAAACATGAGAACAGTATTACTTGGCGCACCGGGTTCCGGTAAAGGTACTCAGGGCGTATTTTTATCCAAAAAATTCAATATCCCACAAATTTCAACTGGGGATTTACTTCGTGCCGCGGTCACTGCCGGCTCTGACTTGGGTAAAAAGGCTAAATCTGCGATGGATGCCGGCGCACTGGTTTCTGATGAAATCGTGATTGGACTTATCCGTGAACGTTTGACACATGATGATGCCAAGAATGGTTATATTCTGGATGGTTTTCCACGTAATATTGCTCAGGCCGAAGCACTGGATCAGATGCTGGATGATCTGGGACAACCATTACAGGGAGTGGTGTTACTGGATGTACCCTTTAATGAATTGATGCAACGCTTAACCGGTCGCCGTACCTGTAAGGACTGTGGCGCCATTTTTAATGTACATTTGTCTCCACCCAAGCAGGAAGGTATCTGTGATAATTGTGGTGGAGAATTATTTCAACGGCAGGACGATAACGAAGCCACTATCGAAAATCGCCTGAAAGTCTATGAAGAACAAACGGCGCCATTAGTCGGCTTCTATCAGCAA
Source organism: Methylophaga sp. UBA4204 (assembly GCF_002379485.1). Classification (NCBI taxonomy): domain Bacteria; kingdom Pseudomonadati; phylum Pseudomonadota; class Gammaproteobacteria; order Thiotrichales; family Piscirickettsiaceae; genus Methylophaga; species Methylophaga sp. UBA4204. Next base: position 15,422 of record NZ_DFTU01000029.1, read on the forward strand.
CAGAATAAACTTCACACGATAAAAGGTACCGGCGATATTGATGCCATTACTGATGCAGTCGGTGCCATTTTCGACGACATCTGATTTGTTTTACTGATGGCACGCATTCTGGCCACCGGCATTGCGACGCTGGATATTATTAATGAAGTTGCCAGCTATCCTGAAGAAGATGCAGAAGTTCGGGCTTTATCACAGCGCATTCGCCGTGGTGGTAATGCCAGCAATACCCTTTGCGTGTTAAGTCAGCTGGGCCATCAAAGTTATTTGGCTGCTACACTGATTAATGAGGCCGATGGTCAGGTTATCGAAGCCGATCTAAATCGCTATCACATCAATACACAGTTTTGCCCTCGATTGAATGAGGGCAAAATGCCAACATCCTATATCACGTTAAACCGGCAAACTGGCAGTCGTACGATTGTGCATCACCGAGATTGTCCCGAATTGAGTTTTGCCGCATTCCAGCACATCGATTTATCACAATTTGACTGGTTACATTTTGAAGCCCGTAATATTTCTGAATTACAGAAAATACTGAAATATTGTCGGCAAAAGGCACCAAATGTGCCTATATCATTGGAAATAGAGAAACCTCGCGAAGATATTGAGAGCTTATTTGATTGGGCTGACTGGCTGTTTTTCTCCAGCCAATATGCCGAGGCGAGAGGTTTTCAATCTGCAGAGGATATGCTGGCTTCGCTGCCAGTGACCTATCAGGCAACGCTTACCTGGGGTGCAGAAGGTGCTTATGGCTGGCACAATGGAAAAGTTATGTATATTCCAGCAACCAAGATCGATCACGTTGTTGATACCTTGGGTGCCGGTGATACCTTTAATGCCGGAATGATCCACAGCCTGGTAGCGGAAAATTCGCTACAGGATAGTCTGCAATTTGCCAGTGAACTCGCTGCTCGAAAATGCCAACAATATGGTTTTGAAAATCTCGTTTAATTATGATGAAAAAATTTGTTTGCCATACCAAAGACCTGAAAGACCATCAAAGCTATGGATTTCAGATCCCGTTAGCAGCAGAAAATGAGCTCGATATTGTCGTGCTACGTCAGGGCAAACATATCCGCGCCTATCTCAATCATTGTCCACATCTGGGCATCCCCCTGAACTGGCAGCCAGACAAATTTCTCTCGCTGGAAGAAACACATATTCAATGCTCAACACATGGCGCGTTGTTTACGCTGGAAGAAGGTTATTGTATTTCCGGTCCATGTCGCGGGCAAAGTCTGACTCCGCTCAATATTGAAATCACTGAGCAAGGGGAGGTTTACCTCATCTCTCAAGGCTGATAGGGTTTTAATTACTTCAGCTGAAAGGAATTGCGATGGATTCTTTGCTCGATAAATGGTCCGAGGCCGCCCTCACCAGCTTGGGATTTTTCTGGATGGCTCTTTGGGCATTTGTGCTGGGTTATCTTATCAGCAGTATTATCCAGGTCATGGTCTCCCGTAGCGAAATGCGCAAATTAATGGGTGATGATAGTCTGAAATCTATGACGCTGGGCAGTGCATTTGGCTTTATCTCCAGCTCATGTAGCTTTGCTGCACTTGCAACCAGCCGTGCTTTGTTTCAAAAAGGCGCCAATTTCGCCCCCTCTATAGCATTTCTGCTTGCTTCCACCAATCTTGTTATCGAGCTGGGTTTTGTTATCGCCCTGTTTTTGGGCTGGCAGTTTGTGGTCGGAGAATATATTGGTGGAATTATTCTGATCCTTTTAGCCTGGCTATTCATAAAGCTGACTAATCCGGCCGAATTAATCAAAAAAGCGCGGCAAAAAAAATCAAATAGTGATCATGACCATGAAAACGACGGTCATGCGTGGTCACGTATTCTGGATAAAGAAATCTGGTCAGCTATTAGTCAGAAATATGCCATGGAATGGCAGATGGTATGGAAAGACGTACTGATTGGCTTTACTGTCGCCGGCATTATTTCCGCTTTTGTGCCAACGGCTTTTTTTGAGTGGCTGTTTATCGGTGCCGGTACCAGCGACCCGGGTTTCTGGGCCTTATTGCAACAGGCGATGGTTGGACCCGTTGCCGCATTTTTTACATTTATCGGCTCAATGGGCAATATTCCTTTGGCAGCAGTTCTGTTTGGTGAAGGGGTCGCTTTTGCTGGCGTGATGGCCTTCATCTTCTCTGATTTAATTGTGTTGCCAGTGCTGCGTATTAATGCCCAATATTATGGCTGGAAAATGGCTCTGTACATTATGCTTATGCTATTTACCTGCCTAATAGCCACTTCCTTGCTGATGCATTATGGGCTGCAGTTATTTAACTCGTTGCCGGATCAGAGCCAGTGGTCATCCCCAGCTGATCGCGATCATTTTCAGCTTAATTATCAGTTCTGGCTCAATGTCATATCCATAGTGGCTTCAGTATGGATGTTATTGAAATGGAAACGCCAAAATGAGAATAGCAAACATCACCATCACGGTGGAGGTAGTAGCCAACCGATTATCAATAGTCTTTGTGTAATTGCTGTTATTTGGCTGGTGTTGGGCGTGGTTCTGAGTTTGTTTTGAGAAGAACAGTCTTCTGCCTGACGCATTTGAACCAAGAGTATTTATAATCCAGCAGGAATTGCTTGTTCGTTTCCCTCCCAACTTTTCTCTGTTGTGATTATTTCATTTGCTGTTAGTGCTAGTTATTTAACATACCTGCTACTAAGCTTAATTACAGAAGTTTGTTCCGTAGGTTTCGATCAAGCCAATGTTAGGCGAAAAGATGACAACTATATTGCATTTTAATGAAGCATAGCTTGTGGGAAGCACTGCAAAAAATTGTTCTACAGATTATTTATTACTGACCTCACAACAATAGAACTCTGATCGCTTCCCGCAACTGCCCTATCAAATCCTGCTTCCCTTTCAAATTTAACTGTCTGCAAACAGTGGCTATTGGCTGCTGCTGTAATACAAAAATTAAACAGATAGATTGCAGTAATGTTGAAATTGATAGGAACCGCTGCTGTGCTACGCAGTTCAACACAAATTTTCTGATGGCTATCTGGCAAGCATCATAATGCCGTTTTTGAAAGGCAAAAGCAGTGATTTCCTCTTCATCAGCAGCCGTTATTGGCAACTCCGCTTCCGGTAACAGCTGCATCAACAATGGGATCAAACCGGCTTCCAGTTGAGATAGCTGGCTATTGAGCAAATCTGGCCACTGTTGACTCAATCGTTGCTGGGTTAGCTCAACCAGTTGCTGACCAGCCAAACTGATGGGTTTTGCCAGAATGACTGCATGACGACCACTGATATGATCACTATGAGCGCCCACTCGCATTAATCGATAATCGCTGTTTTGCCAGAAGCGCACCAATGCTTCACTGGCAGCAAAGCTGCAACCTAATATATCGGTGTTTTCTGGTAAATGAGTTACCAAAGCATTTACTAAATACTGTCCTATGCCACGACTTTGCAGGGCAGGATGTACAGCAATCCGCACGATTCTCTGATAATGATATTCACCGGCAATACTAATGCCTGAATGGGCTAACAATGTCTGCGGCAATAGATGACCATTTAGACGTCGTTCACCAGCAAATACTGCTGCGGCCAATCGCGGATTAATCGGTCCTTCGGCTACTAACCATGCACTGGCAACCAGCTGCTGCTGATTAAAGACACCAACTAACCACATATCATCACGATCCAACAGCATTTGCAGATCAGATGGCCGAGTTCGATAATGCGCCGTTACCATCAGACCAAAGCATTGTCTTAACAACGCTTCGTCCTTTAATAACTCTGTTGCAGTCAGTTTTTTAACCTGAAGCTTTTCTATCCCCAGATCCACAATCAATTGTTCAGCGACCGGTTCGGCATCCAGCAAACAGAGTTCAAAGCTGAATTGTTCCAATACATCGCCTAAATTCCAGCGAACCGGTTGCGTTAATTCAATCTGTCGCCAATCTGGTGTTTGCTGATCAAGGACTTGCTGGAACTGCAATTTAAAACCACGGCCACTGCCCTCGTAACCATGTAAAGTCGTCGCAAAAATAATCCTCGGATAGCGTTGCAACATCAGCTTGAGCATGGGTAAGGTCAATGCAGCGGCTTCATCAACCAGCAATACATCAGCATCCAGCTCATTCTCCAGCAGAGCATCCGGTGCCACAAACTGAATCTCGCAACCATCGCTGAATAACTGCCCGTGACCAAGCTGGGCGTTTTTTAATTCGCTGGCAGCATGTTTAAATAAAGTTTCCACACTGGCATAGCTGGGCGCTGTGACTAAAATCTTTTGTTTTCCCTGGCGAATCAACTCCGCTGCCGCGATTCCCAGCAAGGCTGTTTTGCCACGACCTCTATCAGATGTAATCAATAAGGGTCGGCGCCGATGACCAAAAGCTGTTTTGTGGATAAGACTTAATGCATTTTGCTGATCAGGCGTCAGTTGAAACGCTTTATCCGGGTTTTGTTCAGGACGAAAATCACCTGGCAGGATTCTACCCGGTAGCCATTGATGAAACTCTGCAAAGTCAGCTTGATAATGCTCAATAACCTGCTCAAACCGTTGATACCAGTTGGAAGAAGGACTTTTTTCAGGCAGCAGCATTAGCAATATACCACCTGCGCGGATAGTGCCAATAATGGCTGCAAAGCTGTCGGCGTTAAATTCCTGAGTCGCGTCAAAAACCACTACATCAAATTCTTGCCCGAGAAATTGGCGTGCCTGTTTTTGAATTTTTTTATCCGCTGAGGCCTGTGAAGCGTCAGTGAGCCAGATATGATAATCGGGCTGCCAGAATGCCAGCAAGGCTTCAGCAGTTTGATGAGCAAGCTCAGCCGCTTCTTTAATCAGCAAACATCGCCTGGGCGGTTTATTCAACTTCATAGACGCTGGACAGAATTAATAATGTGGTGGGGGCGGTTCATTCGCCTGTTGGATCAACTGATCTGCCTGAAGTGCTTCCACCTGACCCAGCAATTTTTCCATTCGACGTTCCAGTCGATCTATCTGCTGTTGCTGATCGGTGACCACCTGGTTGAGTTGTTCAATCACACCATCCTGAAACGCCATGCGGGTTTGTAAATCTACGATGTCTTCATGCATAGCTAAACTTCCCCTTTCTTATAGTTAATGGGTTTAAACACAGTTTTAAGAATGGGCTTGTTTTTGATCCGTCATCAATCATCACCATCATAGGATAATGCCGGTGCCAACCAACGTTCAGCATAATCAAGCGTCCAGTTTTTGCGTTTTGCATAATCCTTAACCTGGTCTTCACTAATTTTACCCAGACCAAAATAACGTGATTCAGGATGCGCAAAATAGAAACCGCTGACCGCCGCTGTTGGCAACATGGCAAAACTTTCGGTTAACGTCATGCCAATGCGTTTTTCTACATCCAGCAAATCCCATAACAGACCTTTTTCGGTATGATCTGGACATGCTGGATATCCCGGTGCCGGACGAATACCCTGATATTTTTCGTCAATCAGATCTTCATTGGCTAATTGTTCATCTTTTTTATAGCCCCAGAATTCCTTGCGAACCCGTTCATGCATACGCTCAGCAAAGGCTTCTGCTAGCCGGTCGGCCAGCGCTTTGACCATAATGCTATGGTAGTCATCATGATCAGCTTCAAAACGTTCAATATGCTCATCTATGCCAATTCCGGCAGTTACAGCAAAGGCGCCGATATAATCTTCCACCCCACTGTCTTTGGGGGCCAGAAAGTCTGCTAATGCAGCATTAGGCCGACCTGGTGGTTTCTCGGCTTGCTGTCGCAATGAATGCAATTTCATTAATACCTGCTGACGACTGTCATCAGTATAAATTTCGATATCGTCATCGCCGACACTATTGGCTGGAAACAAACCAATCACCGCGCGTGCTGTTAGCCATTTTTCATCAACAATCTGTTTGAGCATTTTTTTCGCATCTTCAAACAAATGCGTGGCATGCTCACCGACGATTTCATCGGTTAAAATACGGGGATATCTGCCAGCTAATTCCCATGACTGGAAAAATGGTGTCCAGTCGATGCGATCCACCAATTCTTGTAGTGGGTAGTCATCAAACACCTGAATTCCGGTCTGAGCAGGTTTTACCGCTTGATATGCCGGCCAGTCGATTTTGGTTTTATTGGCCCGGGCTTGTTTCAGTGTCAGCAAACGTCGGGTAGATTTACGGCCTTTATGCTGATCGCGTTTAGTTTGATAATCGGTTTTGATTTTGTCGACAAAATCTTCACGGGTGATTTTACTGACCAGATTCTGTGCCACGCCAACGGCTCGTGATGCGTCTTTTACGTAAATCACCGGACCATGATAATTTGGATCAATTTTGACAGCGGTATGAATCAGCGAAGTCGTTGCACCACCGATCATTAACGGAATATCAAACCCCAAACGCTCCATTTCCTTGGCCATATGCGCCATTTCTTCCAGCGAAGGCGTAATTAAACCTGACAAACCGATAATATCGACATTTTCCTTGCGTGCGGTTTCCAGAATTGTCGCTGCAGGCACCATCACGCCAAGATCAATGATCTCGAAGTTGTTACATTGCAATACCACGCCGACAATATTCTTGCCGATATCGTGAACATCGCCTTTTACCGTGGCCATCAGGATCTTACCGTTACTGCTACTGACCGTGCTGTCGTCTTTTTCCAGTTCGATGAACGGCATCAGATAGGCCACGGCTTTTTTCATTACCCGGGCGGACTTAACCACCTGTGGTAAAAACATTTTGCCTTCACCGAATAAATCGCCGACCACATTCATGCCGTCCATTAACGGTCCTTCGATGACCTCTAGTGGTTTGGCATATTCATGACGAGCCAGCTCGGTATCTTCTTCGACAAAGTCCGCGATACCTTTGACTAATGCATATTCCAGCCGTTTAACCACCGGTAGACTGCGCCATTCCAAATCTTCTTTTTTCTCAACGCTGCCATCGCCTTTGTATTTATCAGCAATTTCCAGCAAGCGATCAGTGGCATCGTTACGGCGGTTTAAGATAACGTCTTCAACCCGCTCACGTAACTCTTCGGGTAAATCATCATAGATCGCCAGCTGTCCGGCGTTGACGATACCCATGTCCATTCCGGCTTTGATGGTGTGATAGAGAAACACCGCATGAATCGCTTCACGTACTGGATTATTACCACGGAATGAAAATGATACGTTGGATACGCCGCCACTGATCATCGCATGTGGCAGGCTTTGCTTGATATCACGGGTGGCTTCAATAAAGTCGACGGCATAATTGTTATGCTCATCAATGCCGGTCGCCACGGCAAAAATATTCGGATCAAAGATGATATCTTCGGCCGGAAAATGCACTTTTTCAGTGAGAATCTCATAACTGCGGGTACAGATTTCGCGTTTCCGTTCACGGGTATCGGCCTGCCCATCTTCATCAAACGCCATGACGATAACGGCTGCGCCATAACGGCGTACCAGCTTGGCCTGTTCGATGAATTTTTCCTCACCTTCCTTGAGACTGATCGAGTTGACGATGCCCTTGCCCTGAATACATTTGAGACCGGCTTCAATGATTTCCCATTTGGAGGAGTCAATCATAATCGGAACGCGGCTGATATCCGGTTCGGCAGCAACCAGATTGAGGAAAGTCACCATCGCATCCTGCGAATCGAGCATGCCTTCATCCATATTGATATCGATGATTTGTGCGCCGTTTTCAACCTGCTGTCTGGCAACCTCTAAAGCTGTATCGTAATCACCTTCCTTGATCAGTTTGGCAAACCGCAATGAACCGGTCACATTGGTCCGCTCACCAATATTCACAAACAGACTGTCCGGTGTGATCGTCAGGGGTTCCAGGCCGCTCAAGCGGCAATAATGCTTGTTTTCAATCCGCTGGCGTGGTTTAACACCTTCGACGGCTTCGGCAATGGCTTTGATATGTGCCGGCGTCGTACCACAGCAACCACCGATAATATTCAGGAAACCGGCTTCGGCCCATTCCTTGATATGAATCGCCATGGCTTCCGGTGATTCATCATATTCACCAAACTCATTTGGTAAACCGGCATTGGGATGGGCACTGACATAACTGGTGGAAATATTCGACAGCTCTTCAACATACTGACGTAATTGCTCTGCACCTAAAGCACAGTTCAAACCAATGGATAACGGTTGTACATGTGACAGTGAATTCCAGAACGCTTCAGCCGTTTGGCCAGAAAGTGTGCGGCCACTGGCATCGGTAATGGTGCCGGAAATCATCACCGGCAAATGCACATCATGCTGTTCAAAATACTGCTCGATGGCGAATACTGCGGCTTTGGCATTCAAGGTATCAAAGACGGTTTCAACCAACAGCAGATCACTGCCACCATCAATCAGACCACGAATGGCCTCCAGATAGGCTTCCACCAGCTGATCAAAATTGACGTTACGAAAACCAGGATTGTTTACATCTGGTGAAATACTGGCGGTACGATTGGTGGGGCCTAATACGCCGGTGACAAACCGCGGTTTGTCAGGATTACTGGCGGTAAATTCATCGGCCACTTCACGGGCCAGTTGTGCCGAGACTTTATTCAGCTCATAAACCAGATCTTCCATCTGGTAGTCGGCCATCGCGATCGACGTACCATTAAAGGTATTGGTTTCAACTATATCGGCACCGGCTTCAAAATAGGCCCGATGAATATCGCGAATGATCTGCGGCTGAGTCAGCGACAGTAAATCGTTGTTACCTTTGACATCACAAGGATGATTGGCAAAACGTTCACCGCGAAAATCTGCTTCACTCAATTTGTAACTTTGCAGCATGGTGCCCATGCCGCCATCAAGGATTAGGATCTTTTGTTCAAGCAGACTGCGGATTTGATGAGAAGCTGTGGTCAAAACGGTTTTCCTGTCAGGCTGTTAGAGGTATAGAAAAAACGCTTGATTATAACAGATACTCGTATCGCTTCAGGCATGTTAGCGCTTCTGTTTTGAGCTCAGTCGAAAATATATCTTTAATGGATTTAAACTGACAAAAAGAATATGGGAGGAGAAATGTTTCTCCTCCCAGTTTTGATTTCAGCAGGATTGAAGCGTCTCAGGCGTGAGAGAGCTGATATATCCAGCGGGAAATAGTCTCAAGCTGTCGGCTGTCTTCTTCGAGGGCCTGATTAAACTCATTCGCCAGGTCCTGTAACCCCATGTTGGTAAACAAACCGTGCAGTGTATGCCATTCTGCATTGTCATTAGTAGCAAAGATCAATACCGATTCCAGGCATTGCAGCACGGATGTCGTTTTCTTGGTGAAGACTTTGGGTATTTGCAGGCTGGACTGTAAATTGGAATCCGCATCGGGAATCCATTCATCAGAGTCAAATCCTAATGTCTCGATGGCCGTCTTCAGTAACCGACTATGTTCTACTTCTTCATCACGGAATTGTCTTAACAGGTCAACGGAAACTACAGTTTTTCTGCCATTTCGCATTGCCAGACATTTGAATATCAGCGCTTCATATAATCTGACGCTGGCGCGTTCAAATGCAAGTCGCTGACCTAGTTTATGCAGCAACAATTCAGTGTTGTGTTGATGCACTTTCTTGATGTCACCAACGGCTCCATCAGGAACGGATTTACTTAAAACTTCAAAATCCATCTCATCCATATCAAGTTCAGGATGAAGCATGATTTTAGCTCTGTTTTTTTCAGAAGAAGAGCTCGTGTTTGTCTTTTCATCATCCGTGAGTGTTTTTGAAAACCGGGTATGGTGTCTCGGTATGGGCTGATTATCTAACTTTCTAGCGTGTGGCATGGCAGCATCCTTTTATCTGTTTGACCCTGTAGAAGCTTTGTTTATATTAGCGATGTTATCCAAACTGGCTCTTTAACACTGCAAGCTCAACCAAGTTGAGCAGTTAAGTTCGATTCTCGTCATTTAGTGTTTCACCCTCATTTCAACGTTATGGCGTCGGGCTATCATCCGGATAGGCTGAATCCGGCACATCTGGCGCAATACCCTGTGGAGACTGGTTTTCGGGAAGAGTCGGATCGTTACTTTTCGGGTTTATGCGCGAAGGTGGTGGCGGTGGTTCAGGTGTGATAACCGATCTTGAAGGAGGAGTTGTCGGCAATGGTTCAGTTTCAGGAGGATTGACCGTTGTGTTTTGTTGATTCTGTTTTATCTGACTATCAACTCGATTATCGATGGGTAGTCCAACCTGATTTTCCTGTTTCTGGTTAATGGTTGAACGGTGGTCCTGAGGTTGATTTAAATCCTCTGCCATTACTGAAGTAACGGTTAAGAAAGCCGAAACGGTTGCTGAAAGAAATAATTTTTTATACATTTCTTTAGTCCTTCATTAAGCTATCTTTTAAAAAGACAGTTCTATATAAGTAAATGTTGCATGCCTGGTGTGATATTTTTCGTATGTTTTAATCAAGCTCTTGTATCGCCGATTCAATCCAGACCCGATGATGACGAACATCTCCCAGGGCCTGCTTCAGCATTAATTGGATATAACCAGGATATATTTCATCATTAGCATTTTTATAAAGCTTGTTGGTCAGCCCCTCATTAAGCAGCATGGCTTTCAAAACAGATTTATCCCCACCAATACCCGCGATGATCACGGGTCCCTTTGTGAGGAATTGTTTGTAATCTCCTCCATCTAGTGGAGTTCCACCTTCCTCGATAATCGCGTCACATAAGTCCATCAAGTGGCGCTCGTGTTCGCCAAGAAACTCCGTCATTTTTGCCCGATAGTCGAGATTTTCCAGCCGTTCGATTGCAACTTCGTAAGTCTCAATAGCATTAAATTCCAATGCAACCAAATCATTAAGCTTGCTGATGATATCTTCAGTCTCCATGACATCACTCTCATTAATTACTTCCATCGTGTGCCTTTAAATTTTTTATTGAATATTAATTGCTTATTCATTTTTTAAACCTGACCCTCCATTTACTACAGCCACTCACGCAGCCATTTTCGGTACTCATCTTTAACGCGGGTCGTAACACTGACCATTTCGATTTCCGGATTCATGATGTCTTGGATATTCTTGATTCTCTCCCAAACATCTCACTCTGTTCGTTACTTAGCGTACATATACTGCAATGCATCATGTACTGGCCTTAGCCAAAAGCTAATCAACACTATCGCAATCTGTATGCCAGAGATCTTTTTTCACCGTGAAACAAGGATGCACAATGTCTGGCCCGGAATTCTGTTTAAATTAAATCAGCAAAATAAAGGGTTACCTGTATAAAAAATTCCTATCACCAGTAATTTTTACCCGGGCATTGTTCCTGTAAATACATCTAATTACGCATTAGCAGCTCATCATCACTGATTGTTTTCTCGTTGAATCGTGATCGGAATAGCTTTTGCAATTGAGTTATTCATTAAGTGTTTTTCAATTAATGATTTAGGAGGATTTCAGCCATGACGCAAAACACCTTCACTGATCCAAGAAATTGTTACCCTCGTCCCGAATTTGAAACGCAGTCACAGAAATTGCCCGGTCAGGAAAGCAAAATGAACCCGGTGCCGGATCATGGTGAAACCAGCTATCAGGGACATGATCGATTAGCCGGGAAAGTGGCTTTGATTACCGGTGGTGACAGTGGCATTGGGAGGGCGGTGGCCTTGGCCTATGCTCGTGAGGGAGCAAATATTGTATTTACCTATCTCAGCGAAGAAGTGGATGCACATGAGACTGAACGCCTGGTACGGGAAGCTGGTCGAGAAGTTATTTCAATAAAAATGGATCAGTCAAATAATCGACCGGCCTGTGATAGAGCCGTGGAAGTATGTATCGAAGAATTTGGCCGACTGGATATTCTGGTCAATAACGCCGCTTTTCAGCAAACCTATGAATCGATACAGGATATTCCCGATGAGGAAATCAGTTATGCATTTCAAACCAATATTGAAGCCTTTTTCCATTTTTCACGAGCAGCGTTAAACCATATTCCACCAGGTGGATCCATTATTAACACCACCTCTATTCAGGCATTTGAACCCAGCAGCAATCTTGCTCCTTATGCCGCAACTAAAGCAGCTATTGCCAACTTCACCCTGTCATTAGCTTCTGAAGCCATCAACCAGGGCGTCAGAGTAAACGGGGTAGCACCGGGCCCGGTCTGGACTCCGTTAATCCCCACCACCATGCCTGATGAAAAAGTGAAAAACTTCGGTGCCAATACCTTATTTGGCCGCCCGGCCCAGCCGGCTGAACTGGCACCGGTTTATGTCTTTCTGGCCTCAGCAGATGCCAGCTATGTGACTGGTGAAATTTATGGCGTCACCGGTGGCCGTATCCAAATGTGAAACCCCGGGTTGCCATAAAATCCAGGTCAGACCTTGAACGAACCTAACTGAAGTTTAAGGCTGTTAGCAGCTTCGTCCAGCTGATTCCCTACCTGATTCAGCTGGCGAGCGCCCTCGGTTGTATGTTCGACCAGTTGCGAAATTTTTGTCAGATTTTTACTGACATCCTCACATACCGCACTTTGTTCTTCGGTCGCTGAAGCAATCTGAAACGTCATTTCGGTGACTTCCATAATAGCTTTCTGAATATCCTGCAATGCAGATTCTGCTGCACGAGCCAGATCAACAGTTTCAGTCACTTGTTGCCCACTTTGCTGCATTTTGGCGGCTGCCTGTCGACTGCCTTTTTGCAATACATTGAGCTTTTCCTGAATATCAACAGTGGCTACCTGAGTCCTACTTGCCAGGGCTCTTACTTCATCTGCTACTACAGCAAAACCACGACCTTTCTCCCCGGCCCGCGCTGCTTCAATTGCTGCATTAAGTGCCAACAAATTGGTCTGTTCAGCAATTCCCTGGATCACTGACAAAATGCTGACAATCGCCTCACTGTTTTTTTCCAGCTCCAACATCGCTGATTGAGATTCCTGCACACTATTACTGACCTGGTGAATTGACTCTGAGGTACGTTGCACCAGTCCAGCACCAGACTGTGATGACTCATTGGCATTACTGACAAATTGTGATGTGCGATCGGCATTTCCGGCAATCTGCTGGGCTGAAGCAGCCATTTCTGTTACCGCAGAAACCATTTCTTCAAGCAACTGCTGCTGCTGATCCATCTGTGTTCGCGTTTGCTCGCTGATTTGACGACCTTCAGCAGACAACTTGCTGACATTGTCGCCAAGCGGAATTAATTGCTGAATCAGCCTGCGAAGCTTG
>NZ_DFTU01000029.1:28626-30222 GCF_002379485.1 Methylophaga sp. UBA4204
TGCCAATAAAGGTGTTCAGAAAACCGGATAATTTACCCGTCTCATCCTGGCGTTTGATATCAAGCTGCTGCGTCAGATCGCCCTCGCCCTCAGCGATAGAAGCTACCAGTGTAGTCATTTCTGACAATGGCTTGATACTGCTACGCGCCACCAGCCAGACCACACCGACACCAATAATGGCTAAAAGCAAACCCAGCAGACTGGTGGTGGTCACAAAGGTGGTTTGAGCACGATGAAGAAATTGCTCCTGTTTGGCTACGGCTGCCAGTACCTCGGCTTCTGGAACCGCCAGATAGGTTACCCAGCCCTGATCACTTCCTGGCAGGTTGAATGGGCTAAGCACGATAAATTGTTGCTGTTGCTGCAAAATCCGGCTTTGGCCTTCCTCGCTGACACTGCGTAATGCTTCTCTGAGGTCATTATCCAACGCATTGAGATTCTGACCAATCAGCTCAGGTTGCTGACTGTGTCCAACTATGACACCCCGTGGACTGATCAATAAGGTCTGCCCCATTCCCTTATAAAGCTCTGCCGCGACATCCTTGATAACCGATTGCAAAAAAGCAGCAGAGATATCAATACCACTTATGCCAATAAACCGACCATCACGCATTATCGGAGCAACCAGACTGGTCAATAGCACTTGCTCACCGTCAATTGGATAAAGGTAAGGGTCAATGACACAACTGCTTTTCCGATCTTTGGAACAAAGATAGTATTCACCTGCTCTTACGCCATTTTCATCCGGCGTAGCATCTTCCAACCCTTCCAGATTTTCCACCACAAAGCTGTTTTTATCGGAACGCACCACATAGGGCAGGAAACGCCCACGGGCATCACTGCCTAAGCTGTTACGCTGAATGAAATCACTGCCGTCCACAGTATTTGGTTCAAATGCCACGTAAGCACCCAGGAAATCATCATTTAGTGTCAAAGTCTGTTCCAGCGTTCTGACGGCAAGACCGCGCTTGTCTGTAATGGATGAATCGGCGACAACAGCCTGCATCACCGCGGCATTAGCCTGGGCTGTATGTAATGCTCTTTCCAGAGGAATGCGCAACTGCGCCGCTGTGTCCTGAGCTAATATCTGTAAATATTGCTGTGCCTGTTGCTGGCTGACATCACGGCCCTGCTCAGAAAGCGTCTGTTTTATCGAACCGAATTGCCAAACACTGATCAGTGCTGTTACCACCACCACAGTCAATAGACTTAGTCCGGCCCAAATACTAAAACGCTGTTGAATGGAAAGCTGCATTTTTATCTCCGTTGTCAGGGACCGGTGTTGCCGGCATACCATTAAATTTGCAGGTTGAAAATTCAAGCTACAATAATCGTATTCACTGAACAGCCGGAATATTACCCACGATGGCAACACATTCCGACTTTACCCCTGTCCGGTGATAACATCCCAATTAAGCTGATTGGCTATAAGGCTTGGAATAGGCCTGAGGTGCTTGTCGTGATGACAAGACCGCGCAGACTTTGCCAGATTTTTTTCGGCCGCGCAATCCTGATAACAGAAATATATGTAACAGTTAGGGCTTGTTGATCTTTCATCTCCACCACTGCTGGAGGCTATTTTTTCGTCCTACAAGG
>NZ_DFTU01000029.1:30352-30528 GCF_002379485.1 Methylophaga sp. UBA4204
AAAACCCACCTTGTAGCCTTACTACATAATTGATTGACAACGCAGGCGCTCGCAAAAATAGTCGGAGCCCTTCGGGTTGCGACTGAAAAAGCGTCACTTATGTCCACGGATGGGCGGTATACTGGCGCGCCAGGGAGGCGTGCGCCGGTCTGGGTGGCCTACATGGATGTAGGTCA
>NZ_DFTU01000029.1:30668-33193 GCF_002379485.1 Methylophaga sp. UBA4204
TAGGTCAGGGGCGTGAGCAGGATGCGGAAGCTTTGCTCGTCACTTATTTAGAATGACTACAAAAACGCCGGGAGCGTTTTTGAGCGTAAGCCCCAATGGGGACATGGATGTATCTCACAAAAGGCACCCCTCGTGCCTTGATTGACGCTTTTTCAGCTCACAATAGAGGTGGAGATGAGAGCTCAACAAGCCCTAGCAAAAACTAATTTCCCGCAGTGTTCGACAAGTCAAACTGGCCGCTCTCTTCTATGTTTAGATAAGGCACGAACCTTCCCATATCCAGTTTTGCCTTGAAGCGGTAATCAAGGCTTTTTGCCTGCCCGGAAAACAATCGATTCAGTAAGCGGGCGCTACCCAGTAAATCTGGACTGGCTTCAATGGTAAAATCAGCCATACCATAGGCTGGAACACGCGGTAAATCCGGTGTCGCACCGCTTAAAACCCGATTATTTTCCACTTCAATCGAATAACTCATGCCTTTTAACGGTAAGGCATTCCGGTTTGGATTAATGATCTGCAATCCAATAATAAATCTCGGCGCCAGACCATTCGATTCAGGTGCAAATGAAAATGAGGTGATATTGACCTGTGGCTGTTCATAGTTGGGCGACCAACTGGCACAACCAGATAAGAAAGCTATGGTTATCAGACAAACCGTTCTTAGCAGTGACATATCATTTCCATTCTGGCGTTAAAAAGTAAGTCTAAACCATACAGATAGTATTGGTTCAAAGAAAAAAGCGACATACCATTGAGCTTACTCAACAGAACTGCCGCTTGATTAAAAATGGACTGATAAAAGTGTTATTGCCCGCGCTTCTGAACAGGTTCTACCTCATCCATTTCATGAGCAGGATGCATCGCATTATCTTCTTCTACAGCATTTAAACGATTTTCCTGATACGCATCTTTAGATTCTTTATTAATACGTTCAGCAGACTCGCCCATATCATGGGCTGGATGATTACCATCCGACGATATATCTGCCGAACTATTGGCGGCTTTATCTTTTTCCCATTGATAATCGGCCTGCTGATCTATTTCCGCAGCTGTCGGCGAGACGGAGTTATCCATTTTATGAGCAGGATGCTTGCTAGTATTTTCATTGGCAGCAAACGCAGAGGTGCTGGCAAAAAGAGTTGTCAGGGCGACTGTGTAAAAACATTGTTTTAACATGGCGGCCTCCTTTTATAGTGGTTAAAAACAGCTTAAATAAAATGGCTGCTAACCATTTACTGTTACATACACCCTAACGAATATCACCACTCACATCAAACTGACGAAAAATATAACCAACCCCTTTTAAATCAACAGTTTAACTGTTAATTTAGGCCAAATTCAGTATTCTAACCATAGATAAGGTGAAAAACTTCCTTACCTTTGCTTATCAACCATTTTTCATTACTTTCAATGTGTTATGCTGCTTCACGCTGCATTGTGAGAAAACGATTTACCCCATTGATTAGCGCTTTAATGGCGGCCCGGCTGATATTTTTATCCTGTCCGACACCAAATACCGGTTGAGCATTACCCACTTTCATTTCAACATAACTCACCGCTATGGCTTCTGAACCGCTTCCGATGCCGTGTTCATGGTAATCAACAACAGAAATATCCTGCTGAATATGTTCAGACAAGGCCTTTGCAACCGCATCAACTGGTCCGGTCCCTTTGGCCTGAAGTGTGAAGGGTGTTGTCCCGTGATCCAATTGAACCTCAGCGCTGGCAATATCTTGTGAATCATCCACTACGCTACTGCTTCTGAAACGGTAAGGCGTGTTGACAGCGAGATAAGCTTCATCAAACAATTGCGCTATAGTTGCAGCATTAATTTCCTTGCCACTACTGTCACTGTGCTGTTGCACAATTTTACTGAATTCAATCTGCAAGCGACGCGGCAACTCAAATCCAGCATTTTGTTGTAACAGGAAGCTCACCCCGCCTTTACCCGATTGGCTATTCACCCTGACCACCGCATCGTAACTTCGATGTAAATCCGCCGGATCAATTGGCAGATACGGTACTTCCCAGAAACCTTCCGGATCCTGTTTGGCCAAGCCTTTTTTAATGGCATCCTGATGGGATCCCGAAAACGCGGTAAACACCAATTCACCGGCATAGGGATGACGAGGATGCACCGGTAACTGGGTGCACTCTTCGGCCAGTTGACGAACCTGATCAATCTGGCTGAAATCCAAACCGGGATGAATACCTTGTGAATATAAATTCAACGCCAGCGTCACCAAGTCGACATTGCCGGTACGCTCGCCATTACCAAACAAACAGCCTTCCACCCGATCAGCACCAGCCATCACTGCCAACTCAGCAGCTGCAACAGCAGTACCGCGATCATTATGCGGGTGCACACTCAGAATAATACTGTCTCGATTGTTTAAATTACGATGCATCCATTCAATCTGGTCGGCATAGGTATTGGGTGTCGACATTTCAACCGTTGCCGGCAAATTGAATATCATCTTTTTCTCTGGCGTTGGCTGCCAGATGGCTGACACGGCATCACAAAC
>NZ_DFTU01000029.1:33455-38296 GCF_002379485.1 Methylophaga sp. UBA4204
CCGCGTTCGGCAATCTCTTTCACGCCGGCTTTATCGGTGTTGTAAACGATTTTGCGAAACGCCGGAGCAATCGGATTGTACATATGTAAAATGGCCCGACGAGCCCCTTTAAGTGACTCTACAGTGCGCTCAATTAAATCCTGACGGGCCTGGGTCAATACTTCAATAGTGACATCCTCCGGGATCACATTTTCTTCGATCAGACGACGGACCAGATTAAAGTCAGTTTCCGAGGCAGACGGAAATCCGACCTCGATTTCCTTAAAGCCCATTTCCACCAGGGCTTTGAAATAACGCATTTTGGTTTCGATCGACATCGGATCAATCAATGCCTGATTGCCATCACGCAGATCGGTGCTCATCCAGATAGGCGGCTTTTCAATCACCTGATTCGGCCATTGGCGATCCGGTAATTGAATTGGCTCAAAGCGACGATATTTTTGAGCGGGATTGGCAATCATCTTCTGACTCCTGAGTCTGGATAAGCAAAATAGAGTGCCTGAGAGCGTAGTTTTTTTAGGGACGCTTCCGGCAGGTTTATTTAACAAGGATTGGAGGGTAACCAATCTTTTTCAGTTTCCGCCATTCACTTGTGATGAACTTGAGAGAACTGCGTTAAACAAAGCTTGTGGCTTATAACACTACCGGTTCAGGCATGTGGAATAGTATAAAGAGACAGCTGCAGAATTAAATTGCTAAAGTTTCATGAAAACGTCTCCAATACAAATATAATTGCTGATAAAGTTATTTTTTAAGCATAAAATGCTTTTAATGTATTTTATTGGAGTAAATCATGACTGAAAAACTGGATCGATATGATCATATGATTCTCGATATTCTGCAAAAGCAGGGCCGCATTTCCAATCAGGAACTGGCCGAAGCGATTAACCTATCTCCCTCCCCTACACTTCGACGTGTCAAACAGATGGAAGAGAATGGTTTGATCGATGGTTATGTGGCGTTATTAAATGCACGTAAGCTGGGGCTGACACTGATGGCTTTTATAGGCATTAGTATGGATAAACATACCCCGGAACGCTTTAGTGGTCTGGAAGAAAAGCTCGCCAGTTACCCGGAAGTATTGGAATGTCACTTGATTACCGGTCAATCAGCAGATTACTTGCTCAAAGTGATCGTCAAGGACATGGATGCCTATCAGCAGTTTCTGTTGCAGAAACTCACTCGAATTGAAGGAGTGACTGGTGTGCATACGTCGTTTGTGATGAAATCACCGATAAAATCGACGGCATTACCATTAGATTAATGCTCCGTTCAGGTCGCTTTACTGTCAGGATTTCTCTAAATGCTCACGAATAGACTGTAATTCAAGTCGATGGGCATCAGTCGCCTGAGGATAGGCTAATGGCAACGCACTCAATGTGTTTAAAAAGATTTCCGAAATAATTAACCGGGCATTCTTTTTATCATCAGCAGGGATGATGTACCACGGTGCCTCTTTCGTTGTTGAAGCATTAATGCACTCTTCGTACGCTTTGGTATAGTCATCCCAGAATTCACGTTGTTCAATATCTGCAGTAGTCAGTTTCCAGTTTTTATCGGGGTCATCGATTCTCTGCATAAAACGTCTGGCCTGCTCATCCTTGGATTGATGTAAAAAGAACTTAATGATTCGGGTGCCACTTCGATGCAAATGTGCTTCATGTTCCAGAATGGAACGGTAACGGTTCTGCCAGAAGCTTTTTTTGGGGGGCAGTTTATCGGGTAAGCGCTGTGACACCAGAAACTCAGGATGCACTTTAACAATCAGCACCTCTTCATAATAGGAGCGATTAAAAATACCGATCCGTCCCCGTTCAGGCAGGCAACGTGCCGTTCGCCAAAGAAAATCATGTTCCAGTTCGTTTGCACTGGGCTGTTTAAAGCTGAATACCTGAAAACCCTGTGGATTAATACCTGACATCACATGCCGTATAGCGCCATCCTTTCCCGCGGCATCCATGCCCTGAAAAATCAGCAGTATCGAATAATGATTATCGGCATAAAGCATATGCTGCAACTCACTTAATGCCTCAACATTCTGTTTCAGTATTTTTTGGTAGTGTTTTTTTGAGGTATATAAAGGATCAATCAGAGTAGGCCATTTCTTCAGATTAATCTTGCTGTCTGGCAAGGCCTGAAAATCGCTGATATTGAGCTTCATCATTATTGCCTTTGAAGGTATGAATCTGTCGGGATGTATTTTCGCTTATTAGACGCTTGAAAATCTCAAAGGACAAATTTCCTATAATGATGATTCGGGGAAATCCTTATTAACCTGCCAAAGCCCATCAGCAAAATAGCCTTGGGAATCTTGCCAGTTTTTCAACACATTAAAGCCGGTTTCATTGGCCATTTTATGCATATCTGATAGCAGGTATTTATGTGACAGCTCAAGATGGATGGCTTCATAGGGGTTAAATTCAAACGTTTTCTCCAGCGCCCCGATATGTACTTCCTGTTGCTCCAGCGAGACTAAATAACTCTCCATCGCCCCATGCCGCGGATTATACATTCCATGATGCGAAAATCGGTTTAAATCAAACTCACCATCCAGCTCATTATTAATACGGGTTAATACATTCAAATTAAAAGCGCGGGTAATGCCTTTTTTGTCGTTATAAGCCCGGGTTAGTACATCAATATCTTTTTTCAAATCAAAACCAATTAACAATAAATCATTATGATTCAGACACTTCCAGATACTGTGCAAAAACCGTTTGGCACTTGGAAAGTCAAAGTTGCCGATATTGGAGCCCAGCAACAGCACCAGTTTGCGACTGTCAGATGTGTTTTCAAGGTGGCGGATACTGGCAAAATAATCACCGACAATACCGTGAGTAGTTAGCGTCGGATGAGATTGATTTAATGAACTGATCAGATCTGCCATCGCCGATTCAGAAATATCGATGGGTATGTAAGAAAACGCATCAGTGGATTCTAATAGTTTGCTCAGCAAAACTTTAGTCTTACAGCCATCCCCGGCGCCCAACTCGACAATTTCAAATGGCTTATCCTGGATAAATCCAGCAAGTTCAGATCCAACCTTACTAAGGATTTCAAATTCACAACGTGTTGGATAATATTCCTCCAACTCGGTGATCTGTTCAAATAACTTACTGCCTTTGGCATCATAAAAATATTTACTTGGCAGATATTTGGTGGGTGCTGAGAATCCCATTAAAACATCAAAAGCAAATTGCTCTTTAAGGGCATCTTGCGTTTGATTTCGAATTGAATCCAGAACCAGATAGGTCATTACAAATCCTTTGCCAAACGAATACCGGTAAAAGCCCAGCGATCATATGGGCGGTAAAAATTTCGATAACTGGCACGCATGTGATGTTTAGGCGTTGCCACACAACCACCTTTCAAAACATACTGATTCGCCATGAACTTACCGTTATATTCGCCGAGCGACGTATTAGATGTTCTGTATCCAGGATAGGGTGAATAAGCACTGTTAGTCCATTGCCAGAGCAGACCTGTATCAAATTCATCACATGCCCTGTCAGGAGAAGGATAAATTGATTGTTCCGGATCCCAGAAAGCGTTTTCAGCCTCAAACAACTGTCTGTTACGAGAAGTATACGACTCCAGTTCAAACTCAGTAGGCAGTCGTGCCCCCATCCATCGCGCATAGGCATCGGCTTCATAAAAACTGATATGACTCACCGGTAAATTCGGGTTTAAAGGTTGCAGACCGCGGAGATGATATTCATCCCAGTGATGGTTTTGTTTACGCCAGTATAGCGGATGGGTCATTTGGTTTTGCTGCACCCAGTCCCAGCCATCACTTAACCATAGCTCTGGACGACGATAGCCACCATCGGTCATAAAATCCATATATTCGCCATTGTTAATCAGCCGATCAGCCAACTGAAAACCACTAATCCAACGCCGATGGCGGGGACGTTCATTGTCATAGGAGAACTCATCCAAACGCGCACCAAACAGAGAAATATTTTCTGTCCATTCCAACCAGCCCAGGGCTCTGGCAGGTAATAAAATATCATCGGCATCAGCAGTCTGTTCATAGGCAGCAGGCCAAGGCTGATTACCCAGAATAAATTTGATATCCATTAACAACAATTCCTGATGCTGCTGCTCGTGTTGTATTCCGGTGGCAATTATTTCCAGTTGTTGTTCAGACAGAGCGTGCGATTCAAAAAGATCAACAATCGCCTCGGTAATCTGCTGTCGATAAAGCATGATTTCTTTCACTGTCGGCCGAGACAGTTGACCACGATTGGACTGCTGCCAATGGGCACCCTGACTTTTGTAATACGAGTTGAATAAAAAATGATATTGAGGCGATTTGCTGGTTTGCGCTAGCTGAAGTGGTGCTAAAACAAAACAGTCAAAAAACCAGGATGTATGGGCCAAATGCCATTTTGGTGGACTGACATAAGCGGCTGGCTGTACGACCAGATCTTCAATTTCCAGATTGGCACAAATCTTTTCCGTTTGTTGGCGGACTTCTATAAACGCTTCCTGTAAAGAAGTTTCGAGTTCTTCATTTACTTGCCCAAATACAGTTGGGTCTATTGCACTATTTTTTCTTGTCATTGATTCAACTCCATATTGGGTTTTATCAACCACCTGACCTTTTGAAGTCGCGATAAGCTGGTTAACTTAAGAGCCGAAGAGCTCAATAGCAAACACCTGCGGCTTGCATCGGCGATAAACCTTGTTCATTTAGCACTGTTAGCAGAGTCGTATTAGCGACTCCGCTAACTTTTTTGCTGTTAAATTTAAAGCAGGATCGCCAATAAAATAATGATGGGAATTGGCACACCTAAAAACCATAAAAGAATGGATCGCATGTTATTTCTCCTTAAAAA
>NZ_DFTU01000086.1:0-2382 GCF_002379485.1 Methylophaga sp. UBA4204
GATACATGGATGTATCTCACAAAAGGCGCTCCTCGTGCCTTGATTGACGTTTTTTCAGCTCACAACAGAGGCGGAGATGAAAGATTAACAAGCCCTAGCCTTCGGCAATTTCCTGCATCAACTGTTGCGCCTGTTGATAAAAAATGGCCATCTGATTTTTATATTGCTCGCTAAATTGTTGATGATGCAGTTGCATTTTATGGTGCAGTTTTCGCAATCTATCGTGAAACGCCCGTTGTTTTTCTAAATTAATATAACTGTCACAGCTGGACAGACAATGCGGGTCGAGTCCGCATTCATAGCGGTTAATGGTTTTTTCATGTTGCATAATTAATTCAACATGTTGATCCAGCTTGGCCGTATGTTCGGGTAAACTTCTTTCCAGTTTGTGCAGAACGGCTATTAATCTCTGAGTATGATGGGTCCAGGAATCTGCATCGGCCAACCAGCGAAGATGATCAGCCCGCCACTGTTCACTTTCTTCTTTGAGTTGTTGCAATTCATCCATTTCACACCTCAATGTGTTGATTGGTACAATCATTTACTGCTTGCTAAAGCTTACTGTCAAGTGAGCATACCCGACCTGATAATTTCCCTGTAAAATGTAGGGTCTGTTGTTTTTTCAAAGCCGCCTCTGTTGTGAATTGAAAAAACGTCATACAAGCCACGAGGAATGCGGTTTGGTTGTTTCAAATAAATGACGAGCAACACCGAATGGCGTTTTTTCAATCATAACCCGAAGGGCTGGGACTATTTTTCCGACCATCTGCGTTGGAAATGATTTATGTAGAATGACTACACCGCATCATTTCCGCCTTGTTGGACGAAAAAAATAGCCTCCAGCAGTGGTGGCTTTGAAAGAACAACAGACCCTAAGGCTTTTAACTCTTTACGGAATATTTCTATGGCTCAAACTGTGGTCTGTGCATTGTATGAATTTGTCACTCTGGATGATTATGCTGCGATTAAACCCTCGCTGCTCAAATTCATGCTGGATAATGAAGTGCGTGGCACCTTATTACTGGCACAGGAAGGGATAAATGGCACCGTCGCTGGTTCGCGACAATCTATTGATGCATTGCTGGATTATTTACGCGGCGATCCCAGATTAAAGGATTTAAGTTACAAAGAGTCGTATACCGATACTCCCCCTTTTCTGCGAAGCCGGGTGAAATTAAAACGTGAAATCGTCACCATGGGCATCGAAGGCATTGATCCGAAACAGTCGGTCGGCACCTATATCAAACCCAAAGACTGGAACAAATTAATCAGTGATCCTGAAGTCTTACTGGTCGATACCCGTAATGACTACGAGGTAGAAGTTGGCACTTTCAAAAACGCGGTTAACCCTCACACAGAAAGTTTTCGTGAATTTCCAGAATATGTAAAACAGCATCTGGATCCGCAAAAACATAAAAAAGTTGCGATGTTCTGTACTGGCGGAATTCGCTGTGAAAAATCCACCGCTTATCTAAAAGAACAGGGGTTTGAGGAGGTTTATCATCTGGAAGGAGGCATTCTCAAATATCTGGAAGATGTGCCCGAACAGGAATCGCTGTGGGAAGGTGAATGTTTTGTATTCGATGAACGGGTCACCGTGAATCATAGTCTCGAAAAAGGCGAATATGATCAATGTCACGCCTGTCGGCTACCTATCACCGAAGAAGACAAGCAAAGTGAAAAATATCAGCGCGGTGTGTCCTGTCCACATTGTTTTGATAAAACCACGGATGATCAGAAAGCCCGCTACGCAGAGCGTGAAAAACAGATCCAGCTGGCCTTGCAACGTGGTGAAGCGCATATCGGCATGGAATCCAACGAAGCTGCTGAATTACATCGTCTGGAGAAAATCCGTCGTAAAGAGCAGGATCGACTCGCTGCAATGAAAAAACACCATCGATGAGATTATTCACTGCCCTGCTTTTTTATGTCCTGATCATTCCACTTGGTTTTGCTCAACCTCAAAACGCAGCGATTGCTTCAGCACATCCTTTAGCCACCCAGGCCGGTTTTGAAATTCTGCAACAAGGTGGCAACGCCTTTGATGCCGCCATTGCAGTAAGTGCTGCGCTTGCAGTTGTTGAGCCTGCCGGCTCTGGTCTTGGAGGTGGTGGATTCTGGTTATTACACCGTGAAACCGACCAATTGCAGATTATGCTGGACAGCCGCGAAACAGCCCCCTCCCAGGCACACCGTGATATGTATCTGGATAACAACGGTGAAGTGGTTCGTGATTTATCATTAAATGGACCTCTGGCGGCTGCCATTCCGGGAACCCCCGCTGCATTGGATTATTTAACTGAACATTATGGCAATTTACCGTTATCCATCACCCTCGCACCTGCAATTCGTTTTGCCAGAGAAGGTTTTGCTGTCACGCCA
>NZ_DFTU01000086.1:2450-4421 GCF_002379485.1 Methylophaga sp. UBA4204
AGGTTTTGCTGTCACGCCACGTTATCAACGCTATATGGGATTTAGAAAACAGGCGTTAAATGCCGAAGCTAAAGCGATATTTTTGGACAGCGAAGAAATTCCTGCCTTAGGTTCCATCATTATCCAGCAGAATTTAGCCAACACTTTAGAAGCCATTGCCTTAAAAGGTCGGGATGCTTTTTATCAGGGTGAAATTGCCAAACAGATGGTGGAATCAGTACAAGCCGCTGGCGGTATCTGGACAGAACAGGATCTAGAGAATTATCAACTGAAAATCCGCCAGCCAGTCACGACTCAAATTGCAGGTTATACCATCACCACTGCAGCCTTACCCTCGGCAGGCGGTCAGTTGATAACTTTGATGCTGAATCAATTAAATACACTGAATTACTGGCAGGCTGACCCACAACAAAAGCGTCATTGGTTAATTGAATCCATGCGTCGGGCCTATCGAGAACGCACCGTTCATCTTGGTGACAGTGATTTTATTGATGTTCCGGATTATTTACTGGATCCCGCTTATGCCGCCCAGATAGCTGAGGACATTGATCCCGATAGCGCCAGCAAAAGTGATGAATTAGCTGATGCGTTCAGCAACAAAGGCCAGGACACCACACATTTTTCGATTATTGATCAAGATGGCAACCGGGTATCCGCCACGCTGAGCATCAACTACCCATTTGGTAGTGGCTTTGTGGCTGGAAATACCGGAGTTTTACTCAATGATGAAATGGATGACTTTTCTGCGTTAAGCGGGAGCCCCAATGCCTATGATTTGGTGAGTGAATCCGCCAATGCCATTGAACCGGGCAAGCGTCCACTATCCAGTATGACACCAAGCTTTGTCGAAAATGATCAGCGATTGCTGGTCATTGGCACCCCCGGGGGCAGCAGAATTATTACCATGGTGATGCAGGGAATATTACATTTTATGGAAGGTAAAGATGCTGAAGCAATTGTTGCGGCACCGCGATTGCACCATCAATATCTGCCAGACCGAGTGCAAATGGAAACACCCGGTCTGAGCGAGATGGAGCAACAGGATTTAACAGACCGAGGTCATCAACTGGATGTGTTAAACCGTCAATTTGGCAATATGCAGGTCATTGTGGCTAATAAAAAGACCGGCAAACTCAGCGCCGCCAGCGACCCTCGCGGTGAGGGTATGGCAAAGACTGAGCAGATTATCGTTAGAGACTGAACAATTACAGTTTCATCTCAGAGGGCATGATGCCTTTTCTGGATTGAACCAACGCACTGCCTTCCAACACAATCAACGCAATCAACGTAAGTGAAATGGGCACTAATGCAAACCAACCCAGCACTGAGCGTTGAATAAAACGCATGCTTTCATCCGCTTGTGCCATCAATAAAAATGAGCCGATACCAAATATCACTCCGGCCACCAGATAAGCGCCCAATAAATACATACTGCGCTTCCATGCCAGCTTCCAGTGCGCCTGAACCAGTGCTGTCTGATCATGGGAGTTGTAGGCTTTGTAGGCTATGGAGCCAATCATCATCAGCGAGCCCAACAGCGATATTGAGAAAATCAGCCACAGGTTTTCGGTACCAAACAGAATCGCCGGAACCAGGAAATGAAATATCGCCACGTTGAACATTAAGCGCTCATGTGGCTTACTGGCATCATGGTAGATTTCAGACATAAAATGTTCCTCTGTTTATAAAGGCCGTTTTGACATGTTGCACCTGATTGACAGTCATTGCCATCTCGACTTTGACGATTTCGACAAAGATCGAACAGACATTCTGCATAACTGTGCCAGGTCAGGTATCGAAAAAATTGTCATCCCCGGCGTGACGGTGAACAGCTGGCCCAGACAAATCGAGTTATGCAACAGTAATCCGATGCTATCGCTGGCCCTAGGCTGCCACCCGATGTTTATGGATGATCATCCGGATAATGCAGCAGAGCTACTTGAGCAAGCCGTGAAACAATATCAGCCTATT
>NZ_DFTU01000086.1:4476-8230 GCF_002379485.1 Methylophaga sp. UBA4204
TGAAACAATATCAGCCTATTGCCATTGGTGAAATTGGTTTGGATTTTTATGTTGCAAATGCCGACATCCCCTCTCAACTCATCTTATTTGAAGCACAGATTGATATTGCTGTTCAGTTTGATTTGCCGGTTATCCTGCATGTACGCAAAGCCCATGATGACGTTTTAAAAGTACTTCGCCAGAAAAAATTATCCGGCGGCATCGTGCATGCTTTCAGCGGCAGTGCCCAACAGGCAGAACAATACCGCAAACTTAATTTTTTATTGGGTGTTGGAGGCGCGTTAACCTATCCACGGGCACAGAGACTGCAACGCCTGTTTACTGAATTACCGCTCTCACAAATCGTGTTGGAAACGGATGCGCCAGATATGCCACTTTGTGGTCATCAGGGAGAACGCAATACTCCTGAAAACATCCCGGTTATCATGGAAAAACTAAGTCAATTACGTGATGAATCAGCGGAGTATATTGCTGAAATCACCACGGCAAATTGTCGACAACTATTCAATATCTGACTAGGGCTTGCTTATCTCTCATCTCCGCCTTTGTTGAGAGCTGAAAGATAAACAAGACCTAATCGTGGTGTTCAGTAATTTCACCTTCGGTAAATAAATAATCACGCAGATGTTGATCCATTTTTTTGTCCTTACGACGAATCCATTCCAAAGCCATCGCAGCATGTTCTTTCTCTTCGTCACGATTATGCTCGAGAATTTTCTTCAACTCAGGATCTTTACAGGCATCAACCCGCTGGTTATACCAGTCGACCGCTTCCAATTCTTCCATAAGCGAAACTATGGCGCGGTGCATATCCTTGGTTTCGTCTGATAATTCGCTAAACGGCTCATGATAACCTTCGTTTGACATATACAATTCCTTAGTATGAATAGAACCCGGATGAAAATAGCATGTCTATCCCGATAGCAACAATAACCTAAATCAATTCAGGACTTTCCATGACGCAAGGCAGCACTGAACGCATACTCCACGCCATTAACTCAGTCATTCTTGGTAAACAGCAACCCGTCAAACTTGCATTAGCATGTCTTCTGGCGCGGGGACATTTATTAATTGAAGATCTGCCAGGTGTTGGCAAAACCACTCTGGCTCATACTCTGGCCACAACGTTGGGACTCCGTTTTCAACGGGTGCAATTTACCAGTGATATGTTACCGGCAGATATTCTTGGGGTATCCATTTATGACCCCGAAAAACATCAGTTCAGTTTTCATCGTGGCCCCATTTTTACTCAACTTCTCTTAGCCGACGAAATTAACCGGGCCTCTCCCCGCACACAAAGTGCGTTACTTGAAGCCATGGAAGAGCAACAGGTTACGATTGAGGGAGACAGCCATCCTCTGGAAGATCCTTTTTTTGTTATCGCGACCCAAAATCCCGCTCATCAGGTTGGTACCTTCCCCCTGCCTGAGTCACAGCTTGATCGTTTTCTGATGCGTATTCAGATTGGCTATCCGGATAAACAAGCTGAACGTGCCTTGCTGACAGGCGAAGACAGACGTCAAATGCTCAAGCAATTGCAAGCTGAAATTACGCCACCCCAATTAATCCAGCTTCAGCAAGCAGCCAGTAAAATTTCATTAAGTGATGCGTTGATTGATTATGTGCAGGCCTTATTGGCCTACACTCGAAATAGTGGTCAATTTTATAATGGTCTGTCCCCACGCGCCGGATTGGGTTTGATTCAGGCCGCTCGGGCCTGGGCCATGATCAACGGACGAGATTTTGTTATTCCAGAAGATGTGCAGGCGATTTTCCCCAGTATTGTGCAGCATCGACTGCAAGCACGTGAACATTTGCAATCTGCAGACTGGGCAGCCGAGATCCTGCAGCAGGTTGCGATTCCCTGATGTTGCGCCAATATTGGCAGCGCTGGCGTCAACAGCAACGCTATCGGGTATTTATTTTGCCCAGCCGCTATGGATTGAGTTATTCGATATTAATCTTGGTGATGTTGCTTGGCGCTATTAACTACAACAACAGTCTCGGTCACTTACTGTGTTTTCTGCTGGTAGGTATCGGCCATGTAGCCATGCATCACAGTTATCGTAATGTCCGCCAGCTTGATTATCAGCTGGGCCGCGCTGAACCGGTTTTTTGCCAGCAGCCTGTTTTGTTGCCACTGAACCTGACCAATCATAGTCCACGACCTATCCGACAATTAGATATCGCTTATCTGCCATCAATCTCACGTTCAGGTTGGTGGCCGCTAAAACAATTTTCCCGGTATCTTCCTGTGTATAAAGCCCCTCAGCTTGCTGCAGAACAAACCAGCCTGCATCTGATTCCAATACCCACCAATAAAAGAGGCTGGCAGGATTTAGGGCGAATGAGGCTTTCCAGTGTCTACCCTATTGGATTATTGCTGAGCTGGTTTTTTATTGATATCCGACAACGGGTTCTTATTTATCCCAGACCAATGGGCAACAAACCGTTGCCTCCACCTTCTGCTATGGAAGATTCCGGAGCGTTGCAGCATCAACAGGGTCTTGATGATTTTGCCGGTTTTCATCGCTATCGCGTGGGGGATGCCAGACAGCATATTGCCTGGAAAGCCTTGGCTCGAGATGGCATTTTACGAACTAAACAATTTAGCAGTCCTTCCGGACAAAAAATGTTGTTCAACTGGGACGATGTAGCCGATTTACCGGATACTGAAGCGAAATTATCACAACTATGCCAGTGGATTTTGACTGCAGATACCGCTGGTATGCAATACGGTTTAATCCTGCCAAAGCAATCGATAGCGATAGATTCCGGCGACCAGCATCGTCATTTCTGTCTGCGAAGTCTGGCGCTTTATGGCCAATAAACGTTCAGCTGAAATCCCTTCTAAATCGTCCATTCACTGGTTAATGGTGACATTGACGATTATCGCCATTCCGCATTTTTTCTATCAACCACTGTGGGTTGCTGCGATATTTCTGTTGATGATGGGCTGGCGATTAATGAATAGCTGGTATGGATGGCCACTACCGGCGGATAAACACCTGTTAAAAGTGCTGCATTCCGTCGGCGCGATATTGACCATTGTGCTGGTGCTTTACAGTTACGGGATTACCATCGGCCGTGATGCTGGGGTGGCTTTATTGACCACCATGGCAGCCTTCAAAATGGTTGAAGTTAAAAATCTGCGTGATGTTTATCTGAGTTGCTTCATGGGTTTTTTCCTGGTGATTACCCATTTTTTCTTCAATCAGAGCATTCCAATCGTCATTTTGATGCTGGTCAATGTGATCCTGCTGACCAGCTGTCTGATTTCTGCCAATGAATCGGACAGCTCCATTAAACATCGGCTTAAACAATCAACTGTGATGGTTTTACAGGCCATGCCACTGATGCTGTTATTGTTTGTGCTGTTTCCCAGGATTTCCGGCCCTATCTGGGGCTTGCCAAATGACGCTATGGATATTCCGGATAGTCTGCCCGACAGTATGACCTTAGGCGAAGTACCGTCGCAGAACAGTGCCGTGACCGGCATGGCAGACAATATTACCATCGGCAATATCAGTCAGTTAATTCAATCCGATGCCATAGCCTTTCGGGTGAGGTTCGACAACAATCAGTTTCCTGAGCGCCAGGACTTATATTGGCGTGGACCAGTGTTGTGGCACACTGATGGCAAGCGCTGGTTGCCATTAACTGACAATCAAAAACGTTATGAAAACGGCACGAAAATTCATGTTGCCGGAGAGCCTTTTTCATACAGTATGACCCTGGAGCCCCATGACAGGCG
>NZ_DFTU01000086.1:8319-8902 GCF_002379485.1 Methylophaga sp. UBA4204
CCATGACAGGCGCTGGTTATTTGCTCTGGATTTCCCCACGGACTATCCGCAAACCATGCGGACCCGTCTCAGTGTGGATGGAGAGTTAATTAGCAGTGACGCAATCAAACAGCGCACTCAATATCAGTTAAGTTCTCATACTGAATATTTATTTAACCCGCAAAATGATCCCTATCTGCAATATGGATTAAATTTGCCAGAAGATCGTCATCCAAGAAGTCTGCAGCTGGCACGAAGTCTTTTAGAAAAAAGTCCAACAGATCAATCCTATATTGAAGCTGTACTAAATTATTATCGTCAGCAGGATTTCAGTTATAGCCTGACTCCACCAGCATTACGCGGTGATACCATTGATCAGTTTCTTTTTGAGAGTCGTGAGGGCTTTTGTGAGCACTATGCCGCCAGTTTTACTGTGTTAATGCGCGCCGCAGGTATTCCTGCTCGCATTGTGACGGGTTATCAAGGCGGAGAAATCAATCCGGTAGATCGGGTGCTTACGGTGCGACAGCGCGATGCCCATGCCTGGACAGAAGTCTGGCTACCACAACAGGGATGGATCAGAATTGATCCAACAGCTGCCGTG
>NZ_DFTU01000086.1:8984-10960 GCF_002379485.1 Methylophaga sp. UBA4204
AATTGATCCAACAGCTGCCGTTTCCAGTGAGCGTGTCGACTTTGGGATCCGGGATTTATTGCCGGCTGAACGTCGTTCTCCTGCAGCAATAGCCAAAAATGATCGCTTGGTAGAACTGTGGCAATCAGCAAAGAATAACTGGGATGCTTTGAATAGTGCCTGGGAAATGTGGGTCGTCAGTTATGGTCCGGATCGACAACTGCAGTTGCTGGAAAAGCTCGGCATGCATCAGCCGGACTGGGAAAAAATGATTCGCTGGCTGGCCATCGGCATTGTGCTGATATTTGGCTGGATTGCCTGGACAACATTGAAATTAAAAAACCTACCTCAGGATCGAGTCCAGCGTTTTTATCAGAAATTCTGTTTTAAACTTGCGAGGCATGGTGTTGTGCGTCAGCCCCATGAAGGTCCGGAAGATTTTTCCCGTCGCGCTCAACTGGCGCTTCCACATCATCAGCAACAGATTGCCATGATCAATTACTGTTATATGCATCTGCGTTATCGTGGAGAAGCTCTGGAAGATGATTTTATCGAGTCAGTCAAAAATTTCCGCCCACACCGATAGATGGCTTTTTCCACCTGCAAATTGCATCCCGATAGTTGCATATAGCTCAAGCGCTTTTGCCATTAGCTTACCGTTATCGGAAAATAGTGAATCTTAGGTAATGTTTAGAGGGAAACGGATGGCGCATAGCAATCCATTATTTGAACGCACCCATATCCTGCTGGGTGACACCGGCTTAGAGCGTCTTCAAAACAGTCATGTTTTTCTGGCGGGTATGGGCGGTGTCGGTTCATTTACCGCAGAAGCGCTGGCGCGGATGGGCGTGGGTAAAATGACACTGGTGGATCATGATGTGGTTTCGGCGTCCAATCTGAATCGTCAGCTGGTGGCACTGAACTCTACTTTCGGTAAATTGAAAGTTGAAGTGATGGCAGAGCGTATTGCAGATATTAATCCACAATGCGAACTCAACCTTGTTACTGAATTCTTAACGCCGGAAACGATTCCTGACACCCTCAATCAAGGCTTTGACGTGATCATTGATGCCATTGATAGCATGAGCAGCAAAACAGCTCTGCTGGAAACCGCATGGCGTAATGAGTTACCGGTATTCTCCAGTATGGGGGCTGGCGGCAAACTTGATCCCACTCAAGTGCGTACCGGTGATTTAATGAATACGTCCATTTGCAAACTCGCCAAACAATTACGTTCACATTTACGTAAACGCGGTGTAGGCAAAGGAATCCAAACTGTTTATTCCCTGGAATATCCTTTACCACCACTACCTCCAGAGGCAGTCAGTCGTGGTCGGGCACGAGCCGTTAACGGCACGGTGAGTTATATGCCTTCTATATTCGGCTTAACCCTGGCAGGGCTGGTCATTAATCATATTATTGGTGATGCAAGACGTGTCTGATCCGCAAAACGTAGTGAACTGCACAGCGTTTTATCAACAACACCTGCAAAAACTGCTGAAACCTTACGGGATTGAAATCAGACAGGTTGAAGAAAATGAGACTATTCCCGGCAGTTTTTTTGGCGAACGTGAAGCCGGTCTGCTAGGCAATCAATTATTGTTACGTCTTGATACGCCTGTTCACTCTGCCTTACATGAAGCTGGCCACTATATCTGTATGGATAATCAACGTCGCATAATGTTAGATACCGATGCTGCTGGGGATTATGATGAAGAAAATGGCGTATGTTATCTGCAGATCCTGCTCAGTGATTTTCTGCCTGAAATGGGTAAACAGCGAATGATGCTGGATATGGACAGCTGGGGCTACAGTTTCCGCCTCGGCAGTGCCGAAGCCTGGTTTGAAGAGGATGCGGAAGATGCCCAGCAATGGTTAATCAAGCATCAGATAATTGATGAAAAAAATCAGCCTACCTGGCAACTCAGAGTCTGAACCTTTTATTGCAGTGCCCGGCAGAGGTGCTTATAATGCCAACTGTCTTAGGGGAGTAGTCT
>NZ_DFTU01000086.1:11057-13934 GCF_002379485.1 Methylophaga sp. UBA4204
ATCTTAAGGCCTGTTTATTTCCCATCAACAATGAGAAATAAACAGGCCTTAGTGCGTGAATCTGTCAACATACTTGTGTCCTCAAGACACATGGCAAATTCGTGTCATTCTGACGAGTGGCATTGGCAAGACCTGAGGCAAATAACAGCTCCATAGGCGGGTAGCTGCTATTTGCCTTTGGTTTTTTATCCCGCCTGAGTAACTAAATCATGGAAGCTTTTCTAGTTTCAACCTCTACCGTCGCATTGGCGGAGATCGGCGATAAAACCCAACTTCTTTCGTTATTTCTTGCAGCCCGTTTCCGTAAACCCATTCCTATTATTGTCGGTATTTTAGTCGCTACCCTGCTTAACCATGGTCTTTCAGCCTGGCTGGGGGTATGGCTCACCGAGTTTATCTCTCCGCAAATGGGCCGATTACTTGTTGGTATCAGTTTTATTGTCGTCGCCTTATGGATATTAATTCCCGATAAAGAGGAAGATGTAGCTTCAAATCTCAATCGTTACGGAGCTTTTATTGCGACTGTGGTGTTATTTTTTCTGGCTGAAATCGGTGACAAAACTCAAATCGCAACGGTCATTCTGGCAGCACAATATCAGCAATTCATGCTGGTAACCCTCGGTACCACTATTGGCATGATGTTGGCCAACGTCCCAATCGTTATTTTCGGACATCGCTTGATGCAGAAACTACCGTTGAATGCTGCACGTTATGCAGCGTCAATTGTATTTATGACGCTGGGGATAATGACATTGTTGCTTTGACAGTTGCAGTGATTACTTCATAAAGTAGAGACTTTTAACAGCATCTATGGAGCATCCATGAGCCAGACTATCAGCTCTCCGGTCACTGAGTTATTAGCAAACAACGCCATTCCTTTTGATGTGATTGAAATTCCGCTCAGTGAGGATAAAAAACCTATCCGCAATCTGGAAGAATTACTTAGCGGTCAGGGTCGAGATCCCAACTCTGTGGTGCGCAGTCTGTTATTTAAAACTGGTTCGGGTCAGTTTTGCCTGCTGGCAGTAGCCGGTGGTGGACGTGCAGATTGGGCGGCGCTTCGCAAACAGCTTGGCGAGAAAAAACTGCGCATGGCCGAGTTTAATGAAGTCTCAGAAGCAACAGGATATGTCGTTGGCGCCGTGCCTCCCATTGCATTGCCTGAAACAGTTACTGTGTTGGCCGATAACAGCGCATTTCAATTTGAACAGGTGATTATCGGCAGTGGCGTATTAGGCTATGCGCTTGCAGTAAGCGCCAAAGACTTACAAAAAATCATGTCGACCGTACCTGTCAGTGAATTTGTAAAAACCGAGTAAAGTTTCATCAGCTGGCGAGCATATCGCCAGCTTTTTCTTCCACTTAATCCAATAATTGCAGCGTTCGAGCCCTATATATCAGCATTTGTTAATTTAGATTTATCTAATTTAGAAAATACTGATATACTTGCCTTATATTTTTTACAAGGACATTCCATGAGCACGAATCCCCTGTCTTTTCCTGAAATGCACGAGATGCAAACTCATGCCAAAGCAGCGGCGGATTTACTGAAGCAAATGAGTAATGAACACCGTTTAATGATTTTATGCGCTTTGGGAAATCAGGAACTGGCTGTCAGTGAAATCAATCAGCTGGTGCCACTCAGTCAATCGGCATTATCGCAACACCTTGCCAGCCTGCGTCACGCTGAATTAGTCAAAACACGCAAAGATTCACAAACTGTTTACTACCGGCTTAATGGCGATGCCGCGTTACGCATCATCGCCGTGTTGCAATCGCTTTACTGTCCTGAATATCAAACTGCTTCATGTGGAGAAAAATCATGAGTTATTCCATCGAAAAACCAGCGAATGTGTTTATCAAAAATACACCCAAAGATTGCTTTATTGTTGATGTCAGAACAGCGGCCGAGGTTAAAGCGAAATCTTTGCCGGGTGCCATTCATTTGCCATTACAAAACCTCACCGTTGAAGCATTACAACAGGCAATTAACCAACAAACAGTAACACCTGACAAGATATTACTGTTATGTCACTCAGGTCGCCGAGCAGAAACGGCCGCCAAACAATTAGATGGCCAGGTTTCCCAATCACTAGTGGTTATTGAGGGCGGCATCCAAGCGGTTGAAAAGCTCAATGGTGACTGGGTGTTCACGCAAGGTAGTTCAGTATCGATAGAACGTCAGGTACGTATCGCTGCAGGTGGTTTGGTGTTAGGCGGTGTAATTCTGGGATTTGTTGTACATTCAGCCTGGTTTGCGCTGTCGGGGTTTGTCGGCGCAGGACTCATGTTTTCAGGGATCACCGATAGCTGTGCAATGGGCCTGATCCTCGCAAAAATGCCATGGAATAAATAATCTAGATGTTGCTGTTAATTGGCATTGTAATTGGCCTGCTGCTTGGCCTTACCGGAGCCGGTGGCTCGGTGTTTGCAGTTCCCTTATTGATATTGCTGGGTGACGTTTCAATTCATCAAGCGGTGACATTATCATTAGCCGCCGTCGCCACGATTACGTTGTATGGCAGTGTCCGAAATTTGGGCAATCAAACCATTTTATGGAAACCTGCAGCTTGATTAGCCGGGAGCGGAATGTTGGGTGCGCCGTTAGGGCAGATATTCGCCTCAATGTTAAGTGAGGTGCTACTGGTGGCAGGATTTAGCTTATTGGCAGTCATAATCGCTGTTCGCATGTGGTTAACAGCCACAACGATGCCGGAAGCCAGCAAAGTGGTGCGAAGCAGTCATTTATCGCTGGATAATGCAAAGGGTGTTCTGTGTAAATTCAGTCCCGACGGTAAATTTCAGCTGCGTCCAAGATGCATGGGTGGTTTATTGCTGGGTGGATTTTTGGTCGGCATATTATCCGGCTTATTCGGC
>NZ_DFTU01000086.1:13988-18024 GCF_002379485.1 Methylophaga sp. UBA4204
TATTATCCGGCTTATTCGGCGTAGGTGGAGGCTTTTTGATCATTCCCCTACTGCTGTTACTGAGTCAGGTCAGCATGGTACAGGCAGTCAGTACGTCTTTAGTGGTTATCACGCTGGTTAGCAGTATCGGCTTTATTTCACATCTCACATTCGGTGAAATCAATTATTTACCTTTTAAGTCACTGGCGTGGCTCATTGCTGGAGGATTGACAGGTATGTATGCAGGACAACTGATCAGTCACAGAATTGCGAATGCGCATCTGCAGAAAATCTTTTCTATTGGTCTTTTACTGGTGGCAGTAACACTGTTTTATGTGCAAACAACATAGGAGCATTCATCAACATGTTATTCAGACAACTTTTTGAAAAAAACTCATCTACATACACTTATTTGATTGCAGATAAACTTTCCAAACAAGCGGTATTAATTGATCCGGTGATAGATGAAACAGATGGTTATATTCGTTTATTAAATGAACTTGGTTTAACACTGAAAGTGGCAATGGATACCCATACCCATGCTGATCACATTACGGCTCTTGGCAAACTGCGGGAACTCACAGGTTGTGAAACCTATATGGGACAACAGGCAAATTCTTCCTGTGCCAATGATAGTTTCAATGATGGCAGTAAAATTGTGGTCGGTAAAATCACGCTCACTGCCCTACACACTCCCGGGCATACTGACGATTCTTACAGCTTTCTGTTGGAACATGACGGACAGAAGTATCTGTTTACCGGTGATACATTATTGATTCGTGGCACCGGACGAACAGATTTTCAAAATGGCAGTGCAACAGATCAATACCGTAGTCTGTTCGATAAATTATTGAAATTCCCAGAGGATACCTGGGTCTATCCGGCGCATGATTATAAAGGCTGGATGGTCAGTACCATTGGTGAAGAACGCGAGAATAATCCTCGCCTGCAAGTGAAGGATGTTATTGAATATAAAAATATTATGGACAACCTGAACTTGCCCAATCCTAAAATGATGGATGTAGCAGTACCGGCTAATCGCGCCTGCGGTAATCTAGTTTAAGCCGATTGAATGCAGTTACGCCCTTTCTGCTTGGCCTGATAAAGCTGTTTATCTGCCCTGCTGATTAATTCATTATGCTCATCATCATGCGATGGAATCATCGTACTGACTCCCAGGCTGATGGTGAGTAATTGACTCACTTTCGACTGTTCATGTGGTATTT
Organism: Methylophaga sp. UBA4204; assembly: GCF_002379485.1. Taxonomy (NCBI): domain Bacteria; kingdom Pseudomonadati; phylum Pseudomonadota; class Gammaproteobacteria; order Thiotrichales; family Piscirickettsiaceae; genus Methylophaga; species Methylophaga sp. UBA4204. The sequence continues at coordinate 15,194 of NZ_DFTU01000086.1, forward strand.
GTTTTTTAAATAAAGCCTGACGACAACGCTCCGCTATCGACCACGCGGCATTTTCATCTGCTTCAGGTAATAGCATGATAAATTCTTCACCGCCAAATCGCCCGAAGAAATCACGCGAGCGTGCTTTGACGTTATTAAGTGTTTCAGCTACCTGTTTTAAACAGTCATCGCCCTGTAAATGCCCGTAAAAATCGTTATATTCCTTGAAAAAATCGATATCAATAATAATCAGTGACAATGGCTGTTTATTTTGCCGGGCTTTAAGCCATTCCGTTTCGATAACGGAATCAAACATCCGGCGGTTGGCCACACCGGTCAGGCCATCTTTGAAGGAAAGCTCTTCCAGTTCCTTTTGCAGCTTTATCAGTTCCTGCTCGGTCTTTTTGCGCTCGCTGATATCAAACATAAAACCGATTAATGATTCGACCTCACCATTTTCCTTTCGCACTACATGCACCACATCGCGGATCCAGACATAGTTACCATCTTTTGTCAGTGCGCGATAATCCGCTTCATGATCGATTCCTGACTTGGATTGGGAAACACAAAAATCCACCACCCATTGCCGTTCATCTTCATGCATCCGAGCAGCCCAATCTTCAACAGACTTCCAGCTTGATGGCTCCCAACCTAACAGAGCCTCAATTTGCGGGCCAATGTAAGTGAATTGCATAGAAGCCCAGTCTAATTTCCACGGAATAGCTTTAGTGGATTCCAGCAGGGTTTTATAGACATCATTTTCCGTGGGTACATTATTGATCAGGTCGGTCATGGCTCTACTCGTAAAAACAGTTAGCGCAGGGTAATTATTACCACAATTTAAACAAGGTTTTTGTTTTTTTCTGTGCGTTTATTTAACGTATTTTTCTGGCGCGAATAGCGCGCCCTTTAACCTTGCCATCAGCCAGGTAATTCATTGCCTGTCGTAATGCCGATTTACTTACCGCGACATAACTCGACATATCAAAAATATCAATTTTGCCGATATCAGCGCCATCTAGTCCGGCATCACCAGTTAAAGCGCCCAGAATATCGCCAGGACGGAGTTTATTTTTACGCCCGGCATCCAACTGTATAGTCACCATATCGGCTTCCAGCGTAAAACTGTCATCACGATCCAGAGAAGCCAGCACATCACAGCGACAAGGTTTTTTCTGATATTTCTCAATCGCCAGCATGCGGGGTACTTCAGCTTCAGCAACCAGACTCATTGCCAGGCCAGACTCCCCCGCCCGACCAGTTCGTCCAATGCGGTGGATATATACTTCGGGATCTCGGGGCAATTCATAATTAATCACCATTTCAATCGCCTTAATATCCAGTCCCCGAGCAGCCACATCGGTGGCCACCAAAACCGGGCAACTCTGGTTGGCGAATCGTACCAACACCTGATCTCTTTCCCGTTGTTCCAAATCACCATGAATCGGCTGAGCATCGATTTTTTTGTTTCTCAGCATATCTGCGACTTCATCACACTGTATTTTGGTGTGGCAGAACACAATGGCGTTTTTGGGCTGATAATGCTGGAATAACATTATCAAGGCATTGTTACGTTCATGTTTTTTAATCTCATAAAACAACTGATCAATTACAGCCTGTTGATGCTGTGATTCAACCGTTACCCGTGCCGGATCACGTTGTATGCTACGACTAATCTGTTTGATGCTGTCGGGAAACGTCGCTGAAAACAACAAGGTCTGTCTGGAACTTGGTGTCTGTCCTATGATTTCCTGCATCGCATCGACAAAGCCCATATCCAGCATGCGATCGGCTTCATCCAGCACTACGGTTTTGACTTTATTGAGTTTCAAGGTGGCTTTTTTAAGATGATCCTGAATCCGTCCAGGTGTACCAACCACAATATGTGCACCATATTCCAATGAGGCAATTTGCGGGCCTAACGGTTTACCACCGCATAACATCACCAGTTTCAGATTGGGTATGCCACGCCCCAAACGGCGTAACTCTTTGCCAACCTGATCGGCTAATTCACGAGTAGGACAAATAATCAGCGCTTGAACAGCAAAGAAATCCGGTTGAATAGTTTGTAATAAGCCAATACCAAAGGCTGCGGTTTTACCACTGCCGGTTTTGGCCTGGGCTATCAAATCCTTGCCTTGCAGAATTAACGGCAAGCTTTGTGCCTGGACAGCAGTCATTTGCTTATAACCGAGTGAATCAAGGACAGTCAGTTGTTCGGCAGATAAATTTAACGATGAAAAATCAGTAGCAGACATGGGGAGCTTTAAAGAAGAGAATAAAGCGGGCATGATACCAAAAAGCTCGCTGAAACATTGCTTTACCTGAATTTACATTCAGGGCAACGAACCATCAACACGGTTACCAGTCTGATGATTATCAGCCAGCCAACTGTGAGGTAATGGCTATGTCATTCAGTAAAACCCTATTTGTTTCCGTTTTCAGCGCCAGCTTGCTTGGCGGGCTTATGCTGCTTTTGCCCAGTCAAAACAGTTATGCCGATGTGTCGGTGAACGTGCAACTTGGTCAGAATCTGCATAATCGACCTCACAATGGCTTTTCTGGTAACCGGCATTACCGCCATCCCTCAATCGGCATCACGGGTCACCGTTCATTTGGACTGGATCCCAGACTAAATCACTTTAAACAACCTCGTTATAAACCGTATTATCGACATTACGATACCACCCGGCCTCGTCACCGGTCAGGCTATTATGGTTTTCGAAATAATAGTATCACCCTGATTGCACCGATTATTTATTCTCAGGGTTACCGTGACGAGGAACCGGTAAGACGCTATACAACCAATGCAACCCGGCCTGCTTCGCCATCAACTTCGTCTATTTCGAACC
>NZ_DFTU01000086.1:18111-25400 GCF_002379485.1 Methylophaga sp. UBA4204
TTTCGAACTATTCCAATATTGATGGCTGGGAAGCGTTATCGCGCTATGAGTCAACAACAGCAATAAATGCATTTAAAGCACAATCCCAAAAAGATCCCAAAGCATCTTTGCCCAAAATTGGTTTTGCTCTGGCAACAGCTTTGCAAGGTGAATCAGATAAAGCATTCTGGGCGTTAAATCTGGCATTGATTGCCGATACCCGTGATCTGCGATATTTCAGTGCTGATTCAGGTCTGCGATTGGTCGTTGATGATTTACTGGACAATTACCAGAATAAATCACTCATGACCGCTACCTTGCTTTATTTGATACAGGATTACCGGTCAGCACAATCAACAATACAAACCGCACTTGATGAATGCGATAACTGCACCGGCACCCGAAGTTTGCAACGATTGATACAGCAACGTCTGAACGGATAGCCATAAAAAAACACCCTGTTAAAATTAACAGGGTGTCTTGTGATACTAGGGCTTACTAGCAAATCTAGCTCTCATGTTCTTCATCAAAATCCTGTTTATCCTTTGGGTTGGATTTTGATGATTTTGAGCTTTCTGTTTTGTCAGGTTTTTGCTCCAACTGAATGGCAGAATTTGAATCCGAATCTCCGACCATTTTCAGCGGCGCAGGTGGAGCCGATCCATCTTTATCCTGACCGAAGTAAATGGTCATATGCGGGAATGGAATCTCAATTCCTGCTGCATCCAGATGCTGTTTCACCAGACGGTTATAAGCCCGGCCAACACCCCATTGCGTACCCGGAAGGGTTTTAATCCGTACCCGAATATTGACTGAACTATCTGCCAGAGCGGTAATGCCATGAACTTCCAGCTCATCAACCAGAATTTTCTCACGCTGATCCGCATCTGCCATTAACTCGGCAAAAGCTTCACGCAGATGCACAATCACCTGATCGGTATCTTCACGATATGCCACGCCATACTCACCCACATGGTAAGCAAATTCGCGCATAAAGTTGGACACGGTATCTACTGATGAAAATGGAATCAGATGATAGGTTCCCGAAAGGTCCCGCAGACCTAAAGAGCGGATTGTCAATTTCTCAGCTGTACCAGTGATGCCACCTGCAGTAACAATATCACCGGAATTAATGGCATTTTCCATTTGGATAAACACCCCGGTAATAATATCTTGCACCAGTTTCTGTGCACCAAAACCTATGGCTAAACCAAGCACACCGGCACCCGCCAATAATGGTCCAATATTGACACCTATTTCAGCCAGCACAATCATAACGGTCATTATGATGAGAGCAATAGCCGCCGCGTTACGGAAAATTGTCAGTAATGTTTTGGCTCTTGCCGTTGGCAAATGCGTTTCATCACCAGGATTAAGCCGGTGCTCAATCCAACTTGCCAAAACTATCCATACTGCCATCGCTCCAACAAGAATTGCAGCCACACTAATCAATGTACCGATAGTGTGAATACCCGCCTCTGAGGCTAACCATGCGGTAAGGCTGAATATTCCCCAGGCATCCAAAATGACTGCGGCAACAACCACCACCAGCAAAATTCTTAAGGTTTTATAGATATTTGGTACAAATCCGTTTACCCGTTGTTCCAGCATCGGAAAACGAGAACGCAAATCTTCTGAAACATTTACCGGACGACCAATGGTTTTCGCCAGGAACTTCGCCAGCAGTCCACCGATCACCAGCGCGAGAATGGTCTGGAAAGTGGCCTTTAACATCATTGGCAGGGCATCCTCCGGACGCAGTAATAAAGCCACAGCTAACACAGCAAAATACACTATTCCCAGAATGTGCCAGCTACGTGCCAGAATCCCCAGACTCACTCTTGAAAAGCTGAATGAGGACTGTTGTGCATGAGAGAGCAAACGCTGTTTAACGGATACACGGTTTTGCATGATGACAACAACTGCATAGATAAATGCACTTAACACCACCAGTACACTGACCAGTTGGCCGACGACCGGATTAATATTCAGATTGACCAATGGCACAATCAGCAACATGCCATAACCAATATAGTTGGTTAACCGAACTAACCAGATATGCCAGTAAGTGGCACTTTCGGCAGATATTGGTAATAAACGCAGTGCATCATCACGTCCAGCAAATATCGTACGGAGTATGACTTTAAATATTTCAATCGCCAAAAACGCATTGAGGAATAGCGATTGACTGACATTCATTTCTCCATTGCTGCCAATGGCAAACAAGGCAACGGCATAACCGGCTACCCATGCTAAGGCTACTGTCAGTAAATCCACTAGAGCTGCCAGCAAAATCGCGCTGAATTTGCGAATTTCCGGATAGTCACCCTCCGCTTCAGCCCAATCATTAGCACGACGAAAAGCATGACGCGCCAGACTTCGCAGCACATAAAACATTAATAACGTGCTGGCAATCACCACCAGTAGAAAGAAGCTTTCATCCAGCATGTCCTGCCAATCAAATGTGCCTGCTTCATCAGAACCTATAGCAGCTACAGCAGAAAAACCCGTCCCAACTGTTGAGACAATCTGCTGGGCAACGGATTGGGTCGTATTGGCAATCTGTCTGGCAAACGTTGGTTCATCAACCAACTCTTCTGAAGCGGCTTCTTGATCCAGTGCTTCAGCCGCCTGTGCCAATTCGCGTAATTCTGCGATAAGTTTTTCACGGGACTGTTCATTTTCGAGTGTGTCAGCAAGCGCTGAGTAATGTTTTTCATTATTGGGCGGAGTAGCAGGTTCGGCCCAAGCCGTTTCGGTTATCAAACTGAATGTTAACAACAACGTCACCAGCAGAGCTGAAGTTAACTTCCATTTCATATCAAAAATCCACACGATACTGTGATCTCCTTTTGTTTGATTTTTTTAAATTTATTATTTGCCCAAAGGCTTTAGATTGATGCGAAGGTAGCAATCAATAATTGATTCAAGCCGTCAATTGGTTACTATCAACAGCTTAACAAATGTAGTTTTCAGTTGTAGGGTCTGTTTATGTTTCAAACAGAACAGAGGTCGCTAGGAAAGAGACACGACCCTGTGACCCTATCAAGGCGGAAGGGTTCATTACAAAACCGATACAATTTTCAGTTGTCCCTGTTCATTCACTTCCACCAATACGCCCTCTCCCGATAACACAAACTTGTCGAGAAGTCCGGATATATTGACCTGATGAGTGATATAGATCTTGGTATTAACAGTTTTCACCTTAGTAATATGCGCTTTCCAATCTTGCAGAAACTGTTGTTTTAAATGGCGATTTGATGCGTGAAAAAAAGAATTCAGTGCCGTCAGCTTTTGCGGTGGACCAAACCCCAGTAATTCTGCGGTTTCCAAACATCGACACCATTCACTGGAGAAAACCTCTGCCTCAGTAATACCTGATTCGCGAAGTTTTTGACCTATTTCTATCGCCTGTTCACGTCCTTCAGAAGACAATACCCGCTGAGTCTGGCATTCTGCCAAATCAAACCCCTCTGGATCACCGACGCCAGGGGCTAGCGCATGGCGCAAAATAATAACTTGATCTGCCATACTGGAAGCTGATGAAAACAGCGATAAAAACAGACCATAACGCAAAACTGTAAGCAACTGTCGCATTTAAACCTCTCGGTATTCCCAAAAGTAAATTAATTTCATTACCATGAATAAGGCATGTTTTTTTATCTAAAAAATCTTACTAATAAGCTGTTATTGATTCATACGTTAGAAAACAGTTCACTGCGCATTAGAAAAGTTAGGGAAAAATCAAGTCTCTGGAGCTCAAATGACACCTCATTCCATGCCTAAAAAATTGACACTCTTGTTGCAATTTATATTGTTTGCCGGATTTTTCGGGTCTATTTGGGAACAACAATGGCTCAATGCGATAGCGACTTTCGGCATTATTATCATCAGCTTATTTCCTGTATTACTGGCCAGAAAATTCAATGTTCATGTGCCAGCTATATTTCAACTTCTGGCAATTGCCTTTGTCTTTGCATCGGTATTTCTGGGTGAAGTACATGGCTATTACACCAAGTTCTGGTGGTGGGATATTGCTTTGCACACTGGCTCAGGTTTTCTGTTAGGTATTATTGGCTTTCTGCTGGTTTATCTACTGAATGAAAATGAATATATCCATTTACAGATGATGCCGGGGTTTATAGCTTTTTTTGCTTTTATGTTTGCTTTGGGTATGGGGGCATTGTGGGAGATATTTGAATTTTGCATGGATAAAATTTTGGGTTTGAATATGCAAAAACCCATGTTCGGTGATTACTCAGGCTTAACTGACACCATGTATGACCTGATTGTTGATGCCATAGGCGCTTTGTTTATTTCATTACTCGGCTACGGCCACCTAAAAAAAGCACAAGCCAAATCGTTTCTCGAACGCTGGATATGGTCATTTATCGCCAAAAACCCAAGACTGTTTATCAAAAAAAGAAAAACTGAACCAGCTAAATCCCAACGCTCCGATTAATGGCTGGATGCCAACTTGTGACAACTTCCTTAACATATCAGGATTATCTCTGATGTGCTTTCATCCATAGCACTCTAGTATGCCGGTAGATTGCTGTTCATCAGCAAGTTTCTCTGGAGTGGATATGGACAAGAGACCCAAGGTTTTACCATCATTATTCTTAAGCTTACTGTTGATCTTTTCGTTATCCGCATGCGATCAAAACAATGATGACATTCCGCAGATGGAAGCTGCGCCGATAATCGATGTAAACGAAATTCCCCTTTGGCTCGATGGCCAAGTGGAAATGTCACCACAGGAATGGCTGGTCAAACGTAGTCGTGCAGAAATAAACGATGAAACAGCTGAAATTGAACGCACAGCAGAATTGCTCATCAATGCTGCTGACCGATTTGATGAAAGTCATCGTATGATTGCCAATCGTGCCGCCCAGCTGGAAGATATGCTGTTTGAACATAACATTAAAGAAACAGCGGTTAACAGATTAGAGTGGTTTACTAAACTTCCGACGTTACAGACTCCACATAGCTTTTCAGCTCTCTGCCAGTACTATTACAACCTTCGCACTAAGGGGAAAACGGAAGACGAAATCATTCAGAACCTTTTAAGGCTCTAGTGCTTGTTTCCTTTCGTCTCCACCCCTCTTGGTGGTTCATTTCGCGATAAATGAGCAAATGATGAGATTTAGCTGTTCTGTATAAGTAATTTGTAACGCGGTTTGTCGAAAAAAATCGTCCTAGCCCTGCGCTTGCGACTGAAAATAGCACACGGTGACTTTGGGTAAACTCGCCTGATAATGGCAGCTCCTCTATAATTCAGAGCATATACTTTTTCTCTGTTGGGAAAGAGCCGTCTCGTTTATTCAATCATTGGAATTTATGACTTCTCCTCAAGCGAACAGTTATTTCAGTTTGATCCGCAACCAGTTTGGTTTACTGGCTATTGGTTTTATTGCACTTTTCTCTGGCAATCTTGGACAAAGCTTTTTCATTGGTTTGTTTCAATCTGATATTGCCCATTCGTTAAATTTATCAGCAGGTGAATTTGGAGCTGTGTATGCAGCACTTACAATGGCAAGCGGATTTCTGGTGTTACATTTCGGCCAGAAACTGGATTGGATTGCCCCCCGGCGTTATGCCTTATTAGTGCTGACAGCGTTATTGGCGCGCGTGATTTTACTGACCACTTCACCATGGCTGATTCCAGCTTTAATTGGGCTGGGTTTAGTACGGTTATGTGGTCAAGGGTTGATGACCCATTTTGGCAGTACATTAGCTGGCCGCGAATTTACTATTAATCGTGGTCGTGCTCTGGGGTTGGTCAGTCTCGGCATGCCACTGGGTGAGATTATTCTGGCACCCGTCATCGCATTATTACTTGGCTGGTTGAGCTGGCAGCAAATCTGGTGGGCAGTGGCCGCCGTCATTTTTCTCATTTGGTTGATGTTACTGCTTTTGGCGAAATGGCCTGAAGCTCCTGAAATCAAACGTGATAGCAGCGGTAACAAAATCAAAGGCCCCAACCCGATGCTGGAAAAACGTTTCTGGCTGATTATTCCATTGACTATGGCTTTGCCAGTCACTTTAACCGGTATTTTTATTTTTCAGTCCCAAATGACACTAGACTTAAATGCCACCACCACCGCATATGCCTTGGGTTTAACGGCAATGGGCATTGCTCGTTTTCCCGGCGCATTACTTGGAGGCCGCTGGATAGATGAGTTAGGGGTATCGCTTCTAGCTCGCTTGTACCTGGCTCCTTTTGCATTCGCTATCATTTTGGCGGTATTAGTCGGTGGCAATGCAGGTGTTTTGATTTTAATGATTGGTGCCGGAATTTCACTTGGCATGTCTTCGCCGGTGGTAGATAGTTTATTAGTGGTACTTTGGGGTCGTGAACATTTAGGCCGTGTACGTAGTGTCAAATCAGCTTTTATGGTGTTTTCAACCGGCCTGGCACCCGCTGTACTAGGTTTCCTGATTGACGGTGGTGTGCAATTTGAAGCGATTCTGCTTGGCATGCTGATATTTATGTTTGCGGGATGGTTGCTGGCCCAAGCTCCTATTCGTGAAGCTGAAAAAATAAATCATCATTCATTAAAACAAGATTAAAGTCATTCTTCTCGACGCCGCTAGCCTTAGAGTAGATCCATTCGAGGATAAGAAAATGACAATTAACACTGATCCGTTTGGCCAGACCGTCAGTTCGATGGCAAAGGATCCTGTAAATAAGCAGGAAGGCCCTTTTGGTCAGCAGGTTTCGGTTTTGGCCCAGGAAAAAAAGTTTTCAGTATCTGAGTCGAATAGCGAAATGAACCTTTCCATTCTGCAGGTCTCGTTTAATCTCAGTGACGGCAATGGTGATGGTGCCATGGCATTACTGTTTAAAACTGCTCTTGAGGGCATCAATGACTCTCTGAAGGCTGAGTTTGGCGAGAACGCCATTCAAAAAGCTTATGAACAAGGCGTTGATGTTTCACCCGAAGCGACTTCCGAACGCATTGTGCAAATGAGTACTGCTTTTTTTGATGCTTATTACAGCACCCGCCAGGATATGCCGCTTGAAGAAGCCCTGAAATCATTTGTCGAAGTGATTGGCGGTGGAATCGATCAGGGGTTTAAAGAAGCACGCGACATTCTTGGTGGCCTGAAAGTACTGGAAGGCGATATAGCAGGCAATATCGATAAAACCTACGATTTAGTTCAACAAGGCCTACAGTCCTTTGTAGAAAACTATCAAGCTTCTCAAGAAGCCTAAATACTTTTTACCGCCTCCCATCTCGGGAGGCGGTTTATTGCAACTCAGACATACCGGCTCTTGAGTTCTGCATAATACCCGCCATACTCTG
>NZ_DFTU01000086.1:25465-32319 GCF_002379485.1 Methylophaga sp. UBA4204
ATACCCGCCATACTCTGTTTTAATATGCATTCGGAAGGACACTTTTCACCCGAATCATCCCGTGAATCTGCCACAGGAGAAAAACATGCAAGATAAACAGACCCTTGTCATTGGCGCCAATGGCCAAATAGGTAAGCTATTAATTCAAATGATGGCCGAGCAGAAAATGCCGGTGAAAGTCATGCTGCGTAACCCAGAACAGGCTGGTGAATTTGAAAAATTGGGGGCTGATGTTGTAATAGCGGATCTCGAAGCTGATCTGCCAGACCACGCTTTTGCTGATTGCGATAAAGTCGTATTTACGGCTGGTTCCGGAGGTAAAACCGGTGCCGATAAAACTATTCTGGTGGATTTATGGGGTGCGTGTAAAGCGGTTGATAAGGCAAAACAACATGCCATTAAACAATTTGTTATGGTCAGCTCACGGGATGCCGGTGACCCGGAACACGGCACCAAGGCCATTAAGCATTATAACATCTGCAAATATTTCGCCGATAAACATCTTATTGAAAGTCACCTGCCCTACACCATTCTCCGCCCCGGCAGATTAACTGATGGACCGTTAACGGGGAAAATTACCACTGTGCGCCCGTCAGATCAGGAGCAACAAGTTATTTCCAGAGCCGATGTCGCTGCCTGCATTTTACAATGTCTGGATCATTCAGAAACCGTTAATCAGATTGAAGAGTTGTATCAAGGTGACATGCCAATTCAAGAAGCTTTTATAAAATCGGTTAAAGGTCGCTTGGGTTAAATCAGACCAACCATTAAATGTCGAAATGAAGCTGTTGCTCGATCAAATCTATCAAACAGAATCAAGACGGATTCTGAGTACATTAATCCGCTTACTGGGCGATTTTGATTTGGCTGAAGAAGCCATGCATGACGCCTTTGCGATTGCCTTGCAGAAATGGGAAATAGATGGCGTTCCAGATAATCCCAGGGCCTGGCTGATATCCACTGCACGTTTTAAAGCGATCGATCAATTGCGTCGGCAGGCACGTTTTGACTATTCCATTGATACCGTCATTAATGAGCTGGTTGCTGAAGAGAATGAGTCGAATGAACAGCAGATTGAAGATGATCAATTACGTCTGATATTCACCTGTTGCCATCCAGCATTGGCTGAAGAAGCCCGACTTGCCCTGACCTTACGTGAAGTCTGTGGCATGACAACCGAGGAAGTTGCACGGGCTTTTCTTCAAAAACCGACGACACTTGCTCAACGAATTGTTCGCGCCAAAAACAAAATTCGTGAAGCCGGTATTCCATATGAAGTCCCTGAAACTGATCAATTAGCTGAACGGCTACACTCCGTATTACAGGTAATCTATCTGATTTTTAATGAAGGCTATTCAGCCAGCAATGGTGAGTTGCTGGTCAAACATGATTTGGCCAGTGAGGCGATTCGTCTTGGCAGATTATTAGCCCAATTATTACCTGAACCGGAAGTAGACGGTTTATTGGCATTAATGCTGTTACAGGATTCGAGGCGCTCTGCCCGGTTGGATGCAAATGGCGATCTGATTACCCTGGATGAACAAGACCGCAGGCTGTGGGATCAACAGCAAATTGGGGAGGGCTGTAAACTGGTCATTCAGACATTACGAACGCAACGCTTTGGACCTTTTACCCTGCAAGCCGCTATTGCTGCAGTGCATGCCGAGGCACCCTCTTTCGAGCAGACTGATTGGCTACAGATTGTGGGTTTGTATGATGCACTTATGCAATATGCCGATTCCCCAGTCGTCAGGTTGAATCGAGCTGTAGCAATCGCCATGCTGCAGGGCCCGGAAGCTGGGTTAGACACCATTGAGCAATTACTGGCCGAAGGTGAACTCAACAACTATCATTTAATCTATGCGGCTAAAGCTGATTTATGTCGACGCCTGCAGCAATTTGCTGCTGCCCGAATGGCCTATCAACAAGCGCTTGCTTTAACTCAGCAAGGCCCGGAGCAACGTTTTTTGCAGCGACGTCTTGCTGAATTATCAGTAAAAACTTCTTAGACCGAAAAGAATCCTGTGTTATTTATCTAGCAGTAATTTAACCAGCTCAGCTGCCGGAATCGGCCTGCTGAATAAAAAGCCCTGAAAGAATTTACATTGATGGTCCTGCAGGAATGTTAATTGTGACTCCGTCTCCACCCCTTCAGCAATTACCTGCATATGTAAACCATCCGCCAAAGCGAGTATGGCTCTTACAATCGCCTGGCTATTGATACCGGTTTCCAGCTCACGAATAAAATGCTGATCAATTTTCAGTACATCCAATGGCAAATCCTGCAAATAGGACAATGAGGAAAAACCGGTTCCAAAATCATCCATTGCCAGTCGCAGGCCCAATGCTTTCAATTGATGCATTCTTTCGATGCAGGCTTCACGATTACCTATCGCAACGTTTTCAGTCAGCTCCAGTTCGATAAAATCAGGGTTAACTCGTGTGCGCTTAAGGATTTCGGCCACATTGGGGACAATGTCAGGACGATCGAACTCAACGCCGGAAATATTCACTGAAATAGGTACCGGCTCAATTCCAAGGTTAGTAAATGATTTAATCAATTCACAGGTTTGTTCAAGTACCCATCGTCCAATTTCAACAATCAACATGGATTGCTCAGCAATAGGAATAAATTTGGCAGGCGAAATCATGCCTAATTCAGAATGCTTCCAACGGATTAATGCTTCAGCACCAATGATATTTTTATCACTATCAAATTTTGGTTGGTAATAAACGACAATTTCGCCTTTACTTATTGCTTCCCGCAAGTCATGTTCAAGCTTGATATTTTCCAGCGCTTTCTCGGTCATATCCGCAGAATAGAAGCGAAAATTTGCCCGGCCATCATTTTTCGCATAATACATTGCTGAATCAGCATACTTGAGAAGATCTTCAGGAGTAACAGCATCAGCAGGATACATCGCAATGCCCATACTCGCAGTGGATTTCACTGACTGACCTGCCACGATTGACGTTGTATCCACTGCTTTTAATACTTTATTGGCGATCATGTTGATAAGGTCAGGATTGTCTATATCGGTTATTAATACAACAAACTCATCCCCACTCATGCGAACCACTAAATCAGTGGTGCGGATACTGTTAGATAAATGCTTGGCGACTTTTACCAGTAGTTCATCACCGGCCGAATGTCCAAGAGAATCATTTACATTTTTAAACCGATCCAGATCCAGGAAAAACACCGCTAATTGTTTCGAATCACGATCTGCCCGAGCTATTTCCTGTTGCAATCGCTCATTTAATACCAAACGATTAGGTAAGCCGGTTAATCCATCAAAATGCGCTTGTTGAAAAAGTTTCTCTTCCCAGGCAGCATTTGATAAGGCCACCGCAATACGATCCCCAAAACTTCTGGCAATCGATTTTAGTTCATTGCCGATGACTTTAGGTTGCTGATAAGCAAAACTGATGGAGGCTGCAACCTGGCCATTCACCACCACCGGTATCACCAGATAAAACCAGTTCCCGGCCAGATTTAAAATCTTCAGGTAAACCGGTAAAAGCCTATTTTCGTTAATTTCCAGCACACTCCCCTGACTTTGCTGCAATTCAGCTAAATCTTCGTCGGTAATGGCAATCGACTGTTCCTCCAGATCATAATGCTGATCTTCATGACGAGTGTGGACCGCTACGAGCAATCGGTTTTCGGCATCAAATTTGGCAATCGATATCAGGTCGCTGAACAATATTCCGGGCAAACGATTTAAAGCCGTTTCCACTATTTCATCTGCATTAAGTACAGAAAGGATCTGTCTGTCGATTTCTGCCATGGTGGACTGAATTTCAAACTGGCTTCGCAGTCGTCGAGTCATTTCATTAAATGAATCCGCCAAAGCTTCAAATTCGTCTTTGCTGTCTACTTCAACCTGATAATCAAACTGACCATCTGCAATACGTTCAGTTGCTTTTTTTAAAGCGGAGAGTGGGGAGAGGTATTTGGCGATCAATTTGGTGCTGAGAAACGCGACTATTAATACTGTCAGCAAAATAACCGGTGGATACACTTTGGTGAAATAGTCAATTGCACTAAGTGCTATAGACTTTGGTTGGGCGTGCACAATAATCAGATCTGGAGAGGCGAACATATTGCCTATTGGTGCCTGCCAGAAGCCACCCAGGTAGACATTGTCTCCAATATTTTGATTAAAACTACCGCTGTATTTGTCGAGAAGCTCGGTTAATAATTGGTTTGGTACTAACTGGTTTGGTAATGAGCTGAACCAGGATTCACCTACTTCTGTCATCACTAAAAGCTGATTGATGCCCATATTATCGACTTCCCATAAGGCTTCGGGGTGTAATTCAGCCATTAAAATCCCGGCATCGGGTGTCTTTTCATTGAAATTTAACGCGATCCAAATTTGTTTAATTCCAAGCTCATCACTATCAACCGCTTTAATAAGGGTTAATCCAGAGCGAACGGCTTCGATTTCTTCCTTAGTGAGATAAGGCACCATCCGGGTATCACCCAATAAAGAGGCTCTTTGGCCAGTGCCTGTAATGATTGCTAAATCGTTAAACTGTTTTTGTATTTTCTGATCACGAAATAAATTTTGATCGCGTAAACCTCTATTGGAGCGTTCAATCCGATTTGCCAATAATCGTAAGGCACTTTCAGCCAATACCAGTCGATCAATTAATCGCAAGCCATAATCTTTACTGCTTTTTTGCAGTACATCATAGGATTGTTGATATAGCTGCTGACTGACTTGATGAAAAGACAATACGCCCAGAACTAAGACCGGTATTAATGATGCAACTACAAAAGACAACAGAATCCTTCGAGCAACTTTATTACGCTGATGGGGCATTTTTTTTATCATCAATGATTTCTTAAGCCTAAAAATCAGCCGCCAAACCTATAAACCGTCCGTCGCGCGCTAATATAATGTCATCCAGACTGGGTTTTTGAGATACCTGTTTTTGGGTTTGACCATCTTTTCCCATACTGTAGATATCATATTGCGTATTAATTGGATTGATATTGCGATCTTTTCTGGAGGGCCCTCTTGATTGTGGCCAATCATCAGCAATATTTAAATAAATGTAATTGTTACCCCATGGATCAACTCCATTGTCAGGTAAACTGCCAGCAATATCATCCAGTTTGTCGGGATAACGCTGATTTTGCAGATAGTAACGTTCAATAACGGATTGGATGGTGACAATTTGCGAAACAGCCAATGCATTATTCGTTTTATCAATATAGTTTTGGTAACTGGGTATCGCGATAGTCACGATGACCCCAAGTACAGCAATCACCAACATCAGTTCGATTAGCGTCATTGCCTTTTGTGAAGTTATATTCAACCTCTTTAGCCTCACAGGAAATCCTTCTTTAGATTGTCTTAGTAATTATCGAATTATCTTCCCTGATAGACTCCGTTAAATGCTAGCACCTACGCTGCTTATATTATGGTATTGGTTCACAAATCCGTGTTCTGTAATCCTTCTGGCAGAGCCAGTTTAACCGGGTAAAAAAACCTGCTATAACCTGAATTAATACTTTTTGCCGAGACATTACAATTAGCTAAGTTATCGGCTTGAAAAAAGAAATCTGTATTTTTTCTGACTGTCGATTTTACGTTTTCTTATTCGACTAGTTGATAAGACCACTATTCTGAGTCTTATAACAAGGAGAAATATATGAACGTAAAAAATGAAGTTGAACAACAACTGGAAAACTGGAAAAAAGCGGTTATCAGCCAGGATCTCGAACAAATCATGGCTTTTTATGCGGAAGACGTGCGAGCGTTTGATGCGATTGCCGAATTACAGTTTACCAATCGCAGAAAATACAAAGATCATTGGCAGCACTGTTTGGAATTGTGCACGATGACTAAATTTGAAATTGGCCAGCTTGATATCAATCAGGATGGTGAGCTGGCGGTATGTGCTTTTCTGAATCAATGTGGTGGCATGGATGAAAAAACTGGTGAAGAACAGGTTGGCTGGATTCGCGGTACTCAGGTTTATCAAAAACGTAACGGCCAATGGTTGATTATTCACGAACATTTTTCATTACCTTTTGATATGGCATCCGGCGCCGCTCTGTTTCATCTCACACCAGAATCAGCCTGGTAAGGAGCACACCATGAAATTTATGATTTTACGTAAAGCCGATGCCGATACTGAAAAAGGAGTGATGCCCAGTGAACAATTATTATCGGCCATGGGCGACTACAACATGCAAATGGCTAAGGTTGGAATATTAAGAGCCGGGGAAGGCTTGAAACCGACCCGTGACGGAGCACGCATTAAATTTCAGCAGGGTAAGCCATTAATTACTGACGGCCCGTTTACTGAAACCAAAGAATTACTCGCCGGTTACACTATTATTGAGGTCAACTCCATACAGGAAGCTCTGGATTGGGCCACACGCTGGCCAGTGGAAGATGCTGATGGCAACGTTGAACTGGAAGTCAGACAACTCTATGAAATGAGTGATTTTGCTGATGGGCCGGGTTTGCAAAAACATATCGAGCTTGATCAAAAAATCCGTAAACAACCACTTTCTACTAGTTCTTATCTGTTGTTTGATGGCAACTGCCGTGAAGCTTTTGCGTTTTATGCAGAGGTGTTAGGTGGCGATATTGTCATGATGATGACCGGAGGCGAATCACCGATGGCAGATGACATGCCTGCCGAGTTCGCTGACAAGGTTATGCATGTCTCTCTCCAAGTCGGCAATTGGATGTTAATGGGATCAGATTGCCCACCCGGCATGTTTGAAAAACCACAAGGTTTTCATGTACAGATTGCTTTTGAAGACGAGCCGCAAGCTGAAATCACCTTTAATCAACTGGCCGAAGGCGGCATGGTACATATGCCCT
>NZ_DFTU01000086.1:32390-37329 GCF_002379485.1 Methylophaga sp. UBA4204
TGAGCCAACATTCTGGGCCAGGCGATTTGGCATGCTGGTGGATCGGTTTGGCACGCCGTGGATGATTAATTGTGGTCAATGCTTACAAGGTGAGGAGGATTGAAATGAAATATCTGGCTTTGGTGTATTACCAGGAACAGATCATGAATCAAATGTCTCAGCAGGAATGGGACAGTCTGAATCAGGAATGTATGGCTTGTGGTGAAAAACTGCAAAGTACTGGTCATATGCTGGATGGTTCAGCGTTGCAGTCGGTCGAGACGGCCACCACTGTTCGTGTACGTAATGGAAAAGTGACGGTGACCGATGGACCTTTTGCCGAAACCAAAGAACAACTTGCCGGGTTTTATCTATTGGAAGCGCGCGATATTAACGAAGCTATTCAACTGGCGGGCAATATTCCACCAGCACGTTATGGCAGTATTGAAATTCGCCCGGTGCGTGAATTGCAGACTGAACAGAATAGCAGTGGCGGTAAAGGAGGTTCATCACCATGACGCAAAAACTGCAAACCTGTCTGTGGTTTAACCGAAACGCCGAACAGGCGGTGAATTTTTATCTGTCAGTCTTTGGTGGTCGCGAAATTGACCGGCTCTATTACAACAGTGCAGGCCCCGGCCCTGATGGTTCAGTGCTTTCTATCACGTTTGAACTCTGTGGCCAGCAACTGATCGCTCTCAATGGCGGCACTGAAGCACCGTTTAACCATTCAATATCATTATTGGTCAATTGTGATTCACAAACCGAAATAGACCAACTTTGGGAAAAACTGCTGGTAAATGGCGGCAGAACCTTACAATGTGGCTGGGTTCAGGATCAGTTTGGTGTCTGCTGGCAGATTGTGCCCGCTATGCTGGATAAAATGCTGCAGGATAAGCTGGGTGCTCCGGCCGTCATGTCGGCATTACTGACCATGAACAAACTGGATATCTCGCAGTTGGAACAGGCCTACCAGCGAGGTAACTAACATTGTGAGGCAATGACCTGACATCATTTGCTTAGAAAATGGTGTGAAGGTTTTACAGTTCATTTATCAGCAAAAAACTGTCTGCTGGCGTACTATAGCGCGCTATGCCAACGTAGCCTGAGGTTTGAAATGAGCGATTTACCTAATTGTCCGAAGTGTGATTCAGAATATGTCTATCAAGATGATCATATTCTGATTTGTCCGGAATGCTCTTATGAATGGTCAGCAGATACGGCAACTGACAAGGTCGAAACATCAGATGAGATCCTGGATGCCAATGGCAATGTGTTACAGGATGGCGATAGCGTGACTGTCATCAAGGATCTGAAAGTGAAAGGTTCTTCGCTGGTGGTAAAAGTCGGCACCAAGGTCAAAAACATCCGTCTGGTCGACGGCGATCACGATATTGATTGCAAGATTGATGGCATCGGTGCGATGAAACTTAAATCGCAGTTTGTGAAAAAAGTCTGACGCTTCGACAGCATCTTTGCAGCAATTTAAGGGCTCGATTAGAGCCCTTTTTTGTGGAGATTATTGATCGGCTAGTTTTTTCATATTTTCATTAATTTTGAATAATACGATCAGCAGCTCACACCAGATGCGCGCACCAACAGCTCCCGCCAGCATGGTAAAGATTCCCATAAGAAAACTGCCAAAACCACCCGTAAACATCATACCTAAACCAGAAACCAGCGCGGCGCCTAATAACAACCAGTAAACCAGAGTAATGATTTTAGGCGTTAGCATTGAATCGAAAAACAGGATATCTCTCACTTAGTTTTCTCCATAACATTTAATAATAAGTGGATGATCAACCAACATCCCTTTCAGTTTTTGTTTTACTCCAGAGCCTGAGGTGAGATACATGGATGTATCACAAACAGCTGTCATACTGCTTTAGTTGACGTCTTTTCAGCTCTTAACCGGCGAAGATAAAAGATCAACAAGCCCTGGTTTGGCAATAAATGAACATCATTTTCAATTCCGTGTCATACCAATAGAATTGGAATTAACCTCTCTCTACTGATGCCCAACATATCTATTGCCAACGCGTATAATGCCAGTTCTCTGCTTACATTTCTTGGCCGACGTCACGGAAAAACGAATTGAAACAACCCGCAACTGTCGAAAACATGCCTGATGATATTGCTCCCTATTCACCGGAAAGCCGTGTTTCATTAAGAAGAATGCGTGCCTGTCATGAGTGTGATTGGGTGGTGGTGTTACCTGCATTACGTCCTGGTGAGCATGCCACCTGCCCTCGTTGCGAACATATATTGGTACGTCGACATTTTCGACCAGCTCAACGCAGTATGGCTTATGCAATCAGTGCATTAATTGCATTGATTCTGGCAATCTCGTTTCCTTTTGTGAGTTTTGAAGCCAGAGGCATAAGCAACAATATTGAGCTTACTCAAACCGCCACCAGTATGATTGGTTTCCATCAACCCCTGGTCGCACTCATTGTGGCACTAACGATCATTGTATTGCCGGCAGTTTACCTATCAGGGGTGATTTGGTTGCAATTTGGTTTGCTCCGGGGAGATCCATTTCCATTTAGTCGTGGTATTGCCCGTTCACTAGCACATATGCATCCCTGGATGATGGCGGATGTATTTATCATTGCCGCCCTAGTCAGTTTGATAAAAATCGCTGGGATGGCACAGATTGAATTAGGTGCCTCATTCTGGGCATTTTGTGCCTTTGCAATTTTACTGTTAATGACCACGCGCTCTATTGATGCCGACTGGATGTGGTTTTCACTTGCGGGTGAACCGCAGGCCCCAAAAGGTATTCGCACAGGCGAAACGGCAGCTTCACAAGGTTTGGCAGGTTGCTCAACCTGTGGTTTGATAAACGAACTGTCCGAGTCCGGTCATGGACATTGCCGCCGCTGTGGCGAACCGCTGCATCTCCGTTTACCACATAGCCTGCAACGTACCTGGGCGCTTTTGGCGGCAGCAATAGTGATGTACATTCCAGCAAATGCCTATCCTATTATGACAACGACTGTGCTGGGCCAGACCCAGCCGGCAACCATTATTGGTGGCATCATTGATTTGTGGCAAAAAGGCTCCTGGCCAATTGCAGCAGTAATCTTTTTTGCCAGTATTCTGGTTCCTGTCGGCAAGATGCTGGCGTTGATCTGGCTGTCATTTGTGGTACGTAAAAGTAGTCAACTCAGCGCTAATAGCCGAACCAATTTATATCGTATTACCGAATTTATTGGTCGCTGGTCCATGGTAGATTTATTTGTAGTCGCTATACTGGTGGCATTGATTCGGGCAGGAAACTTAATGTCGATAACCCCAGGTCCGGCAGCACTAGCATTTGGCGCTGTCGTTATTTTAACCATGTTAGCAGCGATGACATTTGATCCACGCCTGATATGGGATACACCTACTACAAGCAAAAAAACAGCACTCCAAGGAAACCGTGAATGAGTGATTCCCCTGTCTCTAATGAAGACAATCTGACTGACCAGCATCGAGCAAAATCAGGCAGACAGTCTCGTCTTTCCCCCATCTGGATTGTGCCGATTGTCGCAGTCATGATTGGTTTATGGCTGATATATGACAACTACAGTCGTATAGGGCCCAGAATTACCTTAACGATGTCAAATGCAGAGGGGATAGAAGCTGGCAAAACCATGATCAAAACGCGCAATGTGGATATTGGTCAGGTTGAACAGGTGCGTCTATCAGATGATTTAACCCATACATTAATCATTGCGCGTATTAATCCAGAGGCCGAACCGATGCTGGTCGATGACTCCCGCTTCTGGGTCGTAAAACCGCGTATAGGTCGAGAAGGGATCAGTGGCCTTAATACAGTACTATCCGGTGCCTATATTCAATTACAACCCGGTGAAAGTAAGATCGAACAACGTGAATTTGAGGTGCTTGAACAACCGCCTATTTCAACTCTCGGTGTGCAAGGTTTACGCATTAATCTGATCAGTCAGCTGGGCAACTCACTACGAGTAGGTGACCCCGTGACTTATCAGGGGTTTAATGTGGGCAGGGTTGAAAGCGCTGAGTTTGATAGCGAAAAGCGTGAAATGCGCCACCAGTTATTTATTGAAAGCCCTTACGATGTTCTGGTCACCGAAGGAACCCGTTTCTGGTCTGCCAGTGGCGTGGATTTAAAACTGGATTCCGAAGGTTTCAAAATCAATATTGCCTCGCTGGAAGCATTATTAGGTGGTGGCGTGACATTTGGAGTCCTTGAGGATTTACCTGTTGGTTCTCCTGCCCCGCCCGATAGTATTTTTACCCTATACAGTGATGAGGAGAGTGCACGTCAGGAAGCTTATACTCAATACCTTGAATATGTACTGTTAATCGAAGATACCGTCCGCGGCCTTTCCAAAGGGGCGCCGGTTGAATTTCGTGGCATTCGTATTGGTACCGTTTCGAGTGTACCGTGGAAATTCACCTCACCCGAACGCAATGCGCAGAGCGGCTTTGCTATTCCGGTGTTAATCCGTCTGGAACCTCAACGCTTAGGCGGTAGTGAAAAAGTTGATATCAAAGACTGGGCAGCCCGCTTCGATCGCATGTTGAATGCCGGATTAAGAGCCACACTCAAGTCAGGTAATCTGTTGACCGGATCATTATTCGTTGATCTTAACTTCCAGCGTGATGATACCTATGAGTTTGTTGCCAGAACGTTTGAAGGGCATCAGGTTCTGCCAACCAGTTCAACAGGCTTGGCGCAAATCGAACTGAAAGTGTCGAATTTGCTGGATAAACTCAATCAACTGGAAGTTGAACCGATTCTAACCGGCATGGATCGTAATCTGGAAAGCTCCGAAACCATGCTGAACGAAATCAGAGAGTTAACCGCCAGCATTCAAACCTTGGTCAATGCTTCTGAAACGCAACAGATCCCTGAAAATATTAATCAGACACTTACAGAAATTCGAGCCACTTTGCAGGGGCTTTCGCCTGATTCCTCCGCTTATCAAGA
>NZ_DFTU01000044.1:0-1634 GCF_002379485.1 Methylophaga sp. UBA4204
TCCAGTTCCGTAACCGCGGGAGATACGGGATCTGTTGATGCCGGAGTCTCTTCGGCAATAGGTACCGCTAGCTCCGGCGTAGGTTCAGGTGATTTTTCATCGGTTTCGCCACCACCTTCATTATTGACCTGGGCAAGATAACTGGCTTCTTCCGGTGCCTGCTCGGTTTGTTGTTTAACCAAAGTGATATCAAGCTGATTGACCGGGGCGTTGGTCGGTGGAGAAAAAACATTAAAACTGATGGTAAACACCACGATGACATGCAAAATAACCGACCCGATAAGGGTCAGTATCATCCGATCAGTGGCACTGCTGGTCGAAATCATTCGCTCACTCGTGGGGAATTTCGCGAATCACCGGTTCGGCATCATGTCCGGTTAATCTGACGCGTTTCTGCATAGCAGGACTCATTTCAACCTGACCATCTTCTGTCACCAGCATTACCATATCAATTCCCATTTCTGCTGCAATGGTTGGCCAGTCGCTTCCGGCCACAAATATTGCTGTTGCAGCGGCATCCGCCATTGAAGCATTTTCATGAATTACCGTTGAGGACATTGCCTGATCAGCTGGATAACCAGTACGTGGATCCAAAATATGTGGGTAGCGTTTACCTTCGTAGGTAAAAAATCGTTCGTAATCACCGGAACTGAAAACACTTTCATCATCACTGACTGCCACCGAGGCTAACACTCTGTCGTGTCTGGGGTGGCGAATACCAATAATCCAGGGACGCTCGCCATGAGTTCCTATCGCCCGTAAATCACCACCAATATTGACCACGGCATTTTCAATACCCTGTTGCTGCAGAATTGCGATGGCGTTATCGACCGCATAACCTTTGGCAAAACCGCCAAAACCGAGTCTGACAGCAGTGTTATTACTGGTTAATTGACCATTTTCGATAACGATATCATCCATCGTTGGGCTGACGGCCAGCCATGCATCGATATCAGCCTGTGCAGGAGGTGGGCGGGATTCAAACCAGTCATCCTGCTCATATCCCCATAATGCAAATAAATTACCGGCTGCTGGATTAAACAAATGGCCACTGTCTTTGGCTAGTTTCTGAGCCAGTAAAATCACGCTGGCAACATTGTCTTCTACCGCGATAGGTTGTTCTGCAGCAATTGCGTCATTTATTTTGGTTAACACACTGGGTTGCCAGGCATGCCACAGGTCATTTACTTCTGAAAAGGATTGCTCCAGAGCATCAATGGTTTTGGTTGCGGTTTCTTCATCAACACCGTAAAGACTGACGTCGATTTCGGTGCCAAAGGCATAAAACTTGGCTTGTAAGGCGCGATCCTGATCACCGCATGCACTTAATAAACTTAATCCAATCACCAATATAAGGCTGTTTAAAACAGTCTTCATAAATGTGCCTCAATACAATTCATCAAATCACCGGCAATATCCAGGTTGAATTGCCGATCCAGTTCACGGATACAGGTTGGACTGGTGACGTTAATCTCGGTCAGATAATCGCCAATCACATCTAAACCAACAAATAACAGACCTTTTTCGCGTAATTTTGGCCCAACCTGCTGACAAATCCAGCGGTCTCTTTCTGTTAAAGGTCGGCCTTCACCTCTCCCTCCCGCTGCCAGATTACCGCGCGTTTCGCCATCGGC
>NZ_DFTU01000044.1:1748-2361 GCF_002379485.1 Methylophaga sp. UBA4204
CGCGTTTCGCCATCGGCAGGAATACGGGCTAACGCACAAGGCACCGGCTCACCGTTAATCAACAAAATACGTTTATCACCGTCTTTAATAGCCGGTAAATACTGTTGCACCATCACCGATTTTTTGCCTTGCTCGGTCAGCGTTTCGACAATCACCGAAAAATTCGGATCGCCTTGGCTGACTTTGAAAATGGAAGCGCCGCCCATGCCATCTAATGGTTTGATAATAATATCGCCATGTTGTTGCTGAAATTCACGCATCAATTGTTTTTTTCGGGTGACTAAGGTGGGCGGACAACATTGCGGAAACCATGCGGTAAACAGTTTTTCGTTGGCATCACGCAGGCTTTGTGGATGGTTCACCACCAATACACCCTCAGACTGAGCCTGTTCCAAGAGGTATGTGCTGTAGATATATTCCATATCAAATGGTGGATCTTTGCGCATCAGGATGGCATCAAGCTCGCTAAGTCTGCGGGTTGTTGGTTCGCCAAGTTGGTACCAGTTGTTGGCATCTTCTGTGACCTGTAAATCCCGCATGCTGGCCATCACTTTGCCCTGACTCAGATACAGATCCTGTTGTTCCATGTACTGAATCGTCCAGCCTTTGGCCT
>NZ_DFTU01000044.1:2451-3152 GCF_002379485.1 Methylophaga sp. UBA4204
GCGGCCAACAGCATCGCAAAACTGCTGTCTTTTTTGATATTGATGGCTGAAATGGGATCCATCACGATGCCGATATGTCGCGACATAATTCTGCTCTTTAACGATTAATGGGTCGCTGCATTGTACCGTATCTGTTTCTTTGCGGTGACAGTCGCATTAGTCAAATCGTCGAGCCTGTAAATTCATTACTGAGTTGTCTCTACAAGCCACTGCTTTATTCGCTATAATCAGTACATTTTTAGTTATGCGAAGACAATTTTCTCAATGAGTGATTCTGCGGCAACTGTGGCGGCCACGCCAAAAACTTTTCAGGAACTGATTCTACGTCTGCAACAATACTGGGCAGAACAAGGCTGTGTGTTATTGCAACCCTATGATATGGAGGTTGGAGCGGGCACATTCCACCCGGCAACCTTCCTGCGAGCTATTGGCCCGGAGCCGTGGAGTGCGGCGTATGTACAACCATCCCGTCGCCCAACAGATGGACGTTATGGTGATAACCCGAACCGACTGCAGCATTATTACCAGTTTCAGGTTTTGATCAAACCCTCTCCATTGAATATTCAGGAGCTGTATCTGGGTTCATTAAGAATGCTGGGAATTGATACCACTATTCACGATATACGTTTTGTAGAAGATAACTGGGAATCACCAACATTAGGTGCCTGGGGCCTCGGATGGGAAGTCTGGCTCAATGGCAT
>NZ_DFTU01000105.1:0-5628 GCF_002379485.1 Methylophaga sp. UBA4204
AATGGTTTCAAACATTTTGGTCAGTTCAACTGCCAGACAGGCTTTTCGATCGCCACCAAAGACTGTCAACATATCCTGCAAACTGGCTACCATGCGTTTAGGGCTTTCATAAAAAATCAGCGTACGGGGCTCATTTGCCAGACTTTTTAGGGCCTGGAGGCGTGCGGTCGATTTTGGTGGTAAAAAGCCTTCAAAGGCAAAGCGTTCTGCAGATAATCCTGAAGCGGATAACGCAGCGATAACGGCACACGCGCCCGGAATAGGAATTACTTTAATTCCCTGTTCACGCGCCATATTGACCAATCTATAACCAGGATCACTGATTAAGGGTGTGCCGGCATCCGAAATCAGAGCAATTGATTCACCTGCGGCAATGCGTGATAACAATAATTCACTGCGTTGCTGTTCATTGTGTTCATGCAATGAAATAGTGGAGGTTTCAATTCCATGATGCTGCAACAGATATTTGCTATGGCGGGTATCTTCAGCGGCAATCACATCTACTGAGGACAGAACTTCAATAGCGCGCGCTGAAATATCCGCCAGATTTCCAATTGGGGTGGCAACGATATAAAGTGCGGCTGTTGTATCTTTCACGGTAACTATCCTGAAAAAAAATATTGATTCTGGTCGTAATATACGCGAACAGGTAAGATGATGCCTTCTCCGAACTAAATTTGATGTAGCTTATGACGCAACGATTTTCCGCCCTGTTTATGTTGTTGGTATTACTGGCTTTAACCGCCTGCCAACCGATATCAATGGATACCAAACCATCAGCCCCAGAGATGACGTCGTTAATTTCTGAAGCAGAAAAACAGGGGGATTATGCGGTTGCTGCAGAAGATTATCTTGCCCAAGCAGCGGAATCTGAAGGTGCACTCAAATCGGCATTTCAATATCGCGCGGCAATGATGCAGTATGAGTTAGGTGAACTGGCTGAAGCAGATGCACTGCTCGCTGAAACCAACCTCGAACAACTTTCCTCACGTGAACAACTCACAGCCAATATGCTGCGCGCAGATATCGCCTTATTGAATCTGGATGGTCAGCAAGCACTAACCCATTTGGACAAGATTGATTTTGACAGTGCCAATGAAGCACAACAAAAACGCATTCTGGAACTGAGAATCACCGCTTACGATTTGACTGAAAACATGCTGGAAAAGGCTCTGGCTCATATCAAGTTAGATCCAATGCTGCCTGAGAGCGAACGGGAAAATAACCATCTCGCGTTGTGGCAGACATTACTGAAAATGACTCCACAGGCATTGGATTTATACAATCCTGGCCAACCACCCGCTGAAGATAGTGGTTGGTTTGCTCTGGCGTATGCCTTTAAGGCTTATGAAAATAATCCCGAAGCCATGGAAGTTGCGATTGAAGACTGGCAATACAGTTATCCAAATCACCCGGCTGATATTGAACAATTAAAAAAATCTATCAAAACGCCTCTTCGCCTTCCTCAACAACTGGATTTGATTGGTATCCTGTTACCTGATTCCGGCCCGGCGGCAAACGCTGCTCAAGCTATTCGTCAGGGCATCATTGCTGCCCATTTCAACGCTCGTTCCAATGTACGTTTGCAATTTTACGATGTTCAAACCGATAACAATGCTAATTCCAATAACGTGATATCACAATACGATAAAGCCGTTGCTGATGGTGCAAATATCGTTATTGGGCCGCTGGATAAAACCTCCGTTGAGTTGCTTGCGGCACATGACACATTAACGATTCCTGTGCTGGCTCTTAACCGAATCAATGAAGATATTGAGCAGAATAATTTTTTCCAGTTTGCTCTGGCGCCTGAAGATGATGCACGAAACCAGGCGGAATATGCCAATAAAATGGGATATAAACGGGCAATTGTCTTAAGTCCCCGCAGTGATTGGGGGGACAGGGTTGCTGAAGCATTTACCAATGAATGGCGCGATTCAGGCGGGCAACTTGTCACTCGTGCTAAATATGATGAAGCAGAAAATGACTATTCTCATATTCTGACACCAATATTGGGAGTAGACAGCAGTGTTCAGCGTTACCAAAACCTGCGTCGCACACTGGGGAAATCCCTGGAATTCGAACCAAGAAGACGTCAGGATGTAGATTTTCTGTTTATGGTGGGCAGGCCTTTAAAAGCACGCCAGCTATTAACCCAGTTACGTTTTCACCGCTCAGGTAAATTGCCAATTCTCGCTACATCCCATGCCTATGGTGGTGAGGCTAATGCACAACAGGATATTGATCTGAATGGGTTAATTTTTACCGATATTCCCTGGATGTTTACCGAGCAATCACAACAGGATCCTGCCTATACTGCTGTGCGTCGACAGGCCTCTGGTGATGTCGGCAGCTTTATCCGTTTAGCAGCATTGGGGGTTGATGCCTATCGCATGATTCCTTTCCTGACAGCGATGAGTGGTTCAGAAGATGAAAAATATAATGGAGCCACAGGGATACTGACTATTAATGAACAGGGTCAGATTGAACGTACTATGTCCTTTGCCACCATACGTAATGGATTGATTGAACCATTAAACATTGAATAAAGCCTATGGCAGAACATCTCCAGTCTGGTAAGCAGGCAGAACAATTAGCCTGTAACTACCTGGAAAAGCAGGGTTTAAAGCTTGTGCAGCGAAATTTTTATTGTCGTCGGGGTGAGATTGATTTGATCATGCAGGATGGACAAACCTTAGTCTTTATTGAGGTGCGTTATCGTCGTAATGGTTATCATGGAAGCGCTCTGGAAAGTATTACAAGCCGTAAACAATCACGTATCATCACCACAGCCCAACATTATCTGATGCAATCGGGATGGGCACACAACTGTCGATTTGATGCCATCGCCATCACCGCAAATCAACCCGATCAAATATTATGGATTCGCGATGCTTTTCAACTAAACTAACAGCATTTTTCAGCACCCACCCAACGAGGAAAATATTCATGTACCAATTCAGACTGGTTTTCTTACTGATACCCATTTTATTGTTGCAAGCCTGTGCAGCAGCAGTTGTGGGCGGTGCAGCTACCACGGCTGCGGTTGCCTATGACCGTCGGACAGCAGGCGCCATCCTTGACGACCAAAGCATCGAAATCAAAGCCAAATATGCCATTTTCCAGGATAAAGATCTCTATAACCAGAGCAATATTAATGTGACCAGTTATAACGGCTTCGTATTGCTCTCCGGCGAAACACCTACTGAATCACTTAAACAAAAAGCTACTACTTTGGTTAAAGATATTCCTAAAGTACGCAAAGTCTACAATGAGCTGGCGATTTCAGGCCCTAGCGCTTTAACTTCCCGTAGCAGCGACAGCTGGATCACCACCAAGTTAAAAACAAAAATGACCCAGGACGAAAATGTTGACCCTTTTTATGTGAAAGTAGTGACAGAAAGAGGCATCGTTTATCTTATGGGTAAACTCACCAAGGCTGAGGCAGATCAGGCTGTAGCCGTTGCTCGCTCTACCAAGGGTGTATTACGCGTAGTAAAAATATTCGAATATATAGATTGATTAATCTGTGTCATCAAAGCCCCTCTCCGAGGGGCTTTTTTTTAAAACGGTTTCACTACGGCCAGGATCATTACAGCAATTAAAATCAGTACAGGCATTTCGTTAAACCAGCGATAAAACACGTGACTGTGTTGATTTTTATCCGCGGCAAACTGTTTAAGCATTCGTCCACACATACCATGATATGCAAACAGTAATACCACCAGCGTCAGTTTGGCATGCAACCAGTGCATGGATTTTAATTGCTCCAGCGTGTAATAACTCATCAGCCAGATCCCCAGAACCAAAGCAACAATGGCACTTGGTGTCATGATGCCCCGGTAGAGTTTGCGCTCCATAATTTTAAAACGATCCCTGCCTTCCTGGTCTTCACACATGGCGTGGTACACATACAGCCTTGGTAAATAAAACAATGCGGCAAACCAGGTGACAACCGCCATTAAATGGAACGCTTTTACCCATAACATCTGCTATGACTCCTTATCAAAAAGAATGATAGTATCAGTCATATTAAACTGGAGATCACCGATGTCGGATGAACGAAGATATTTTAGTCGAATCCCTTTTACGGCGAATGCTCATATTTTAACGACTGAGGGTGATATGTATCTGAATTGTCGGGTCATTGATGTGTCACTTAATGGGCTGTTGATTGGCCGGCCAGAAAACTGGGCAGGCAAACTGACAGATCATTTTACCGTTGATTTGTTGCTCGACGAGGCACAGGTGGTGATTAAAATGCAGGCAGAAATGGCGCATATGGATGCCAACAGCATCGGTTTTCATTGCAAACTAATCGACCTTGACAGCATTACCCACCTGAAAAAACTGGTGGAATTAAATCTCGCTGACGAAGGCTTACTGCATCGCGAACTCTCGGCCTTAGTGGATATGCCCGAAAACTGAAGCCGTAATTACAACCAGCCATCTTTCAGTGCGTCAATGGCCTGTTGCAAATGATGTACAGCAATAACTTTAAGCCCTGGAATTGCTTTTCTTGGCGCATTGGCTGCAGGAACAAGTGCCACTTTAAAGCCATGTTTTCCTGCATCACGGATCCGTTCTTCCCCGGCCTGAACTGGCCGAATTTCTCCGGTTAGCCCCACTTCACCAAACACCACCCAGTCCTGCGGTATGGCTTTATTTCGTAAACTGGAAATCACCGCTGTCAGCACTGCCAGATCGGCACCGGTTTCGCTTAATTTCACGCCACCCACAACATTGATAAATACATCCTGATCATGGCAGGTAATACCACCATGTCTGTGTAGAATTGCCAATAACATGGCCAGACGATTTTGTTCCAGGCCGACTGAAACACGTCGTGGATTGCCCAACGGACTTTCATCAACCAGAGCCTGGACTTCAACCAGCATTGGCCGGCTGCCTTCTCGAATCACTGTAATCATACTGCCAGGAACGGCTTTTTCGCCTCGCGACAGAAATATCGCTGAAGGATTACTGACTTCTTTCAGGCCCAGCTCGGTCATGGCAAATACGCCGAGTTCATTGACCGCGCCAAAGCGGTTTTTGACAGCACGTAAAATACGGAACCGTGTCGAACTGTCACCTTCAAAATACAATACGGTATCAACCATATGCTCCAAAACCCTTGGCCCGGCTAAAGCTCCTTGCTTGGTAACATGTCCCACCAGAATCATCGTGATGCCACTGGATTTGGCAAACCTTACCAACTGGGCTGCACTTTCACGCACCTGTGCCACTGTTCCGGGCGCCGATTGCAACAATTCGGTAAATACCGTTTGAATCGAATCAATAACCATCACCTGCGGTTGACGCTGATGAGCAATAGCCATCATTTGTTCGGCATGAGTCTCTGCCAGTAAATCAACCGGGGTTTCCTGCAACTGTAAGCGTTCAGCACGCAAACGAATTTGCTGTAACGATTCTTCCCCACTGATATAAAGCGGATTAATACCACTAAGCTCGGCCATACTAGCCATAGCTTGCAGTAATAGAGTTGACTTACCAATCCCGGGATCGCCACCAATAAGCACGACAGAACCGGTTACCAGCCCTCCACCCAGAACCCGATCCAATTCCGGCAGTCCGGTAGACCAACGCACTGCCTGTTCAGAAGTAATG
>NZ_DFTU01000105.1:5820-9722 GCF_002379485.1 Methylophaga sp. UBA4204
TTGGCGCTACTCTGCACGGATTCTTCAAGACTGTTCCATGCACCGCAATCTGCACAGCGCCCAGCCCATTGTGGGGTCTGAGCGCCACACTCACGGCAGACATACACTCGCTTGGCTTTAGCCATTCAAATATTCCCTTTGAACTCTCGGTGTCACACAGGTTAATAATTCATAGGGTATGGTTCCGGCTTTATCGGCTAACCATTCAACCGCCAACTCGTTGGCCCCCCAGATAATCACCTCATCATCCAGTTGCGCCTGGGGACAATCATTCAGATTGACGCAGACGGTATCCATCGAGACGCGACCAATAATCGGCACATCTTTACCTCGAATCAAGACTTTGCCAAGATTGGATAAATGACGACTGTAGCCATCACCGTAACCAATACTGACCACGCCCATACGCACGGGTTTATCAGCGGTCCACTGACCGCCATAGCCGACTTCATCCCCAGCTTTTAATTGCTGCGTCGCAATCAATTTGGAGATCAATTGCATGACCGGCTTGAGTCCAACATCAGCCCCTGATTTATTGGCAAATGGTGAGGCGCCATACAACATCAGACCGGGCCTTATCCAGTCATAATGCGATTCAGGCAAACTTATAATCGCTGCTGAATTAGCCATACACACTGGCAAGCCTGTTGTTTCAGCCAGATTTTTCATAACCGTTAATTGTTGGATATTACGTGCATCATTTAATACATCCGAGTTGGCAAAATGACTCATTAAACCAAGCTTGCTCACCAGATCTGAACGTTGTTCAAGTGCATCAATAATCTTTATTACGTCCTGTTGCGGTAAACCTAGACGGTGCATACCGGTTTCCAACATCAGCCATAAAAAAGGTAATGGCTGATGGATTTGCGCTTTTAATAAAAACTCAAGATGCTGTTGCTGATGCAAGACCGGCGTCAACTCAAATTCAGCAGCCAACTGCCATTCTTCTAGGGTGCTGACACCTTCAAAAATGGTAATCGGCTGGACAAATCCATGTTTTCGTAACGTTAATGCTTCACTAAATCGGGCCACTGCAAATGCATCACTTTGCATGAGCGCCTGAGCAACCTGAATGACGCCGTGCCCGTAAGCATCAGCTTTAATGACCGACATCACTTTACTGTTTGGGGCGAAATGACGAACTTGTTGCAGATTATGTTTCAGTGCTGCCAGATCGATTCGGGCAAACGGATAGCGACTCACGATTCATTATCACCGTAATCTTGGTAGTACGCAGGGGCAAAGTTTTCAAACCGGGTGTATTTGCCCTGAAAGGTTAATGCCACGGTGCCAATAGGACCGTTACGCTGTTTACTGATGATGATTTCAGCTTTGCCTTTTTCTGCAGAATCTTCGTTATACACTTCATCACGATAGATAAACACAATGATATCGGCATCCTGCTCAATCGCACCTGACTCACGTAGATCCGACATAACCGGACGTTTATTTGGTCGCTGCTCCAGTGAACGGTTTAACTGGGATAACGCAATCACCGGCACATTGAGCTCTTTGGCCAGTGCTTTTAATGAACGGGAAATTTCTGAAATCTCATTGGTACGATTTTCTGCCTGACGACCGTTGGCACTGCCACTCATTAGCTGCAGGTAATCGACAATGATCAAACTCAGGCCATGCTCACGTTTTAAACGTCTCGCCCGGGCTCTCAGTTCAGAGGGAGTCAAACCACCGGTATCATCAATAAACAGCGGAGCTTCATTTAATAACGCTATGGCTGAGGTTAAGCGTGGCCAGTCATCATCGTTTAATCGACCAGTACGTAAACGATGCTGATCGATTCGACCTAGCGAAGACAACATCCGCATTGCTAATGAGTCAGCAGGCATTTCCATACTGAATACGGCAACGGGCTGTTTGCTGTGAATCGCGGCATTTTCAGCAATATTCATTGCAAAGGTGGTTTTACCCATCGACGGTCGACCAGCGATAATGACCAGATCGGCAGGCTGTAAACCAGATGTCTGATCATCAAAATCAATAAAGCCGGTTGGTAAACCGGTGATACCGCTATCCTGTTCAAACAGCGTATCAATTTTATCGACGACCTTACTCAGAACATCTTTGACCTGAATAAAACCCCCGCCACGTTTGGCACCTTTTTCTGCGATTTCAAAAACGCGTCGCTCAGCAGTATCGAGCATTTCTTCGCTATTACGGCCTTCAGGCGTAAATGCCATATTAGCAATATTATTACCAATCTGGATAAGCTGACGCAGAATCGAACGTTCACGAACGATCGAGGCGTAGGCTTTGATATTTGCAGCACTGGGAGTATTGCGCGCTAAGGCACCGAGATAAGCCAATTCACCGACTTTATCCAGTTCACCGCGCTGATTGTGCCATTCTGCCAACGTGATCACGTCTACAGGATTGGCTTGTTCCATTAATTCGGCTATGCCACGGAAAATAAGTTGATGGTCGTGACGATAGAAGTCCTGCTCAACCAGGAGATCAGATACCTGTTCCCAGGCACTGTTATCAAGCATCAAGCCGCCTAAGACCGATTGTTCAGCTTCAACTGAATGTGGCGGAACCTTCAGGGCCTGAGTTGCGCTGTCTTGATAGCTTTCTGGATAAGTTATCTGTTCCACAGCATTCGTCCAAGCTGGTTAAACAAGCATTTGATTCCATATTAGCGAATCACAAAATTACTGGGACATGGAACACCATGTCCCAATTTTTAACTAATTTTTACTGCTCTTGCTCTTTGGCAATCGCTTCTGCTTCTTCACGTGCAGCATCACGTGCTTTACGAGCTTCTTCAGCAGCAGCAATGGCAGCCAGCTCAGCTTCAGAAGTGATATTGACTTTCACACTCACAACAACATCAGCATGCAATTGCACATCAATGTTGTATTCACCAGTGTGGCGTAAAGGTCCTGTTGGTAAACGGACTTCATTACGGTCTACATCAGCGCCTTTTGCATTGACCGCATCAGCGATTTCTGCAGCAGTAACCGAACCGAATAATTTACCTTCAACACCAGCGTTAGCCATGATATCGACTTCACCAGCTGCAACCAGCTTTTTCTCACGTTCCTGAGCTGCAGTAAGTAATTTGGCAGCAGCCGCTTCAAGTTCAGCGCGACGAGCTTCAAATTTTTCTCTGTTGTTTTTGTTGGCAGGCAAAGCCTTACCCGCAGGAACCAGGAAGTTACGACCATAGCCAGCTTTTACACTAACTTCATCACCCAGATTACCCAGCTTTTGAACTTTTTCCAGCAAAATTACTTGCATCGTTCTAACCCTCATTCGCAGTCTCAGACTGCTTATAAAATAACCGCGTTACGCGATTGCGCGTTTGCGAAAATTAAACCATTGTTCCAATATGCCCAGTGTGGCAGTTAAAATCATCATTTGTGGCAGCATTAACACCATCAGCACATACATTACGACTAACCAGGCGACTGACTTTTGTTTCAATCGAACGATTGCATGTGCAACCGCAATACCTTGTAATGCAAAAAGCACTAACAGCACCGGTAAACAATCAACCAGCAACGTCAAAGACCCCGCCATTCCAGTCAGGGAAAGCCCCATCAAGACGGCTGAGACAGTCGCCAGTGTTTTACCCAGAGTAATTTGAGTAAACTCACTGCCAAATGCACCCTCGTTATATAACGAGGCTTGCCATGCACGGCCAATCAAAATGCCCAGAATAATATTGACACTTACTGCTGCGGCAATCAGACCGGTCATCATGCTGGCCATTTGTACCAGAAAGTTTTGCGTTTCTGTGGCGTTCATCTGCCAACCGGATTGTTCAGATAGTAATTGAACAAATGGTGTCAGCATTTCCTGCCACCACAATGCCGGATTAGGCAAAAAGATATGTGATATCAGTACCACCAGAATACCGACTCCGGCCGCAGCCAGAC
>NZ_DFTU01000105.1:9830-10363 GCF_002379485.1 Methylophaga sp. UBA4204
CGGCCGCAGCCAGAAGCGCCCGTTCCAAAGAACGACTGTATCCCAGCACCAGGGTCACCAGATAAGCCGGTAACCAACTGGTCAGCAATAACGCCAATGCAATCCAGAGTTGTCCGAATAACAGTCCGGCGACGGCAGCAAACACTACCAAGGTTGCGGCCATTACCCGGAGGCCTTCTTGAGGGCCTACACGTAATGTGGCCAGCACAATTACCCCGCTAGCGAGATAATTGAGTGGTGGGAGCAACATTGCAGCGACCGATAGCAAAGCAGCTGCCAAAGCAGCCTGCCAGCGACCTTTCATTGCAAAATCAGCGATTCCCCGCAACATAATATTTTGATCTTAACCTTACAACTGAAAAGCTAAATTACTTGTGCATGTCACAGTAAGGCAGCAATGCCAGAAACCGTGCACGTTTGACACAAGTTGACAGCTGACGCTGGAAACGAGCTTTAGTACCGGTAATACGACTTGGAACGATCTTGCCTGTTTCAGTAACGAAATTCTTAAGCAGGTTTACGTCTTTATAATC
>NZ_DFTU01000037.1:0-2231 GCF_002379485.1 Methylophaga sp. UBA4204
GCATTACCAGCCAGAATTTGCTGGTAAGTCAGCTCTGTCCATTCATAGGTCATGCCATTGGGTAATGTTTCAGCCAGTATTTTCTCAATCGCTGCTTGTGCCTCCCCGGTACTGTAGCCAGGGGCTGGACCACCATTAATTTCAGCGGTAGTAAAGCCGTTGTAATGCATGACCCTGTCAGGACCCGCTGTATCAGTAACATTGATAAAGGAACCCAGAGGAACCATTTCACCATCGCTATTACGTACCTTTAACTGGCTGATTTGTGACGCACTCTGACGAAACTGTTCATCAGCCTGCATATTCACCTGATAGGTACGACCAAACTGGTTGAAGTCATTGACATAAACCGAGCCCATATAAGCCTGCAGTGTTTGAAATATCTCATCCAGTGACACATTTTGCTGTTTGGCTTTAGTGCGATCGATGTCCAGATCCAGTTGCGGCACATTGACCTGATAACTGGAAAAAATACCAGTCAGCTCAGGTGTAGCCCAGGCTTTTTGCATGACCTGCATCGTTACGTTGTAGAGCTCTTCGTAACCATGACTGGCGCGGTCCTGTATTTGCAGCCTGAACCCACCAATGGTGCCAAGCCCCTGTACTGGTGGAGGAGGGAAAATGGCAATAAAGGCATCTTCAATACCGGCGAACTTCTGGTTTAACGCTGCTGCGATAGCATCAGCTGACATTGACGGATCGTTACGCTCCTTGAAATCGCTTAAGGTGGTAAACACGATGCCGGAGTTCGGACTGTTGGTAAAACCGTTAATGTTCAGTCCGGGGAAAGCAACAGAGCTGATTACGCCGGGTTGTTCAAGCGCAATATTCGACATTTCCTTAATCACTTCCTCGGTACGTTCTAACGACGCAGCATCTGGCAATTGAGCAAACGCCACCAGATATTGTTTGTCCTGACTTGGCACATAACCGGAAGGGGTAGTGGCAAACTGCACGCCCGTTAAACCCAGCAGTGCAACATACATAATGCCAACCAGCGCGCCAAAGCGAATGACCTTTTTGACTAACCAGCCATAACCTTTGGATAAACGGGCAAAGAAGCGATTAAACGGACCAAATAACCAGCCTCCTAAGAGTTTGTCCATGGCGCGTGTTAACAGATCTTTTTTCTCACCAGGTGCTTTTAATAATAGCGCCGACAGGGCAGGGCTTAGCGTTAACGAATTAATCGCTGAGATAAAAGTAGAAATAGTAATGGTTAAAGCAAACTGCTTATAAAATTGCCCGGTTAAGCCTGACATAAAGGCTGTCGGGATAAACACTGCTGCTAATACTAATGTCGTAGCCACGATAGGGCCTGTCACTTCTTTCATTGCTTTTTGCGTAGCGGCAATCGGTGTTAGGCCTTCGCGTATATTCCGTTCAACGTTTTCAACCACTACGATGGCATCATCAACGACGATACCGATGGCCAATACCAGACCAAACAACGATAGAGCATTGAGTGAAAAACCTAAAAGATGCATAAAGGCAAACGTACCTATTAATGACACAGGTACTGCCACCAAAGGAATAATGGATGCACGCCAGGTTTGCAAAAACAGCACAACCACCAGTACCACCAGTACTAATGCTTCAAGCAGCGTTTTTATTACCGCCTCAATAGAACCGCGAACAAACACTGTTGGGTCATAAACGATGTCGTAGGCCAACCCATCTGGAAAGCTTTTCGATAACTCTGCCATTTTGGCGCGTACATCGTCAGAGATTTGAATCGCGTTAGAACCTGAGGCTTGAAAAATAGGAATAGCCACGGCGTCTTTATTATTTAATAACGATCGCAGGGCATAGGTTGAGGCACCCAGTTCAATACGAGCGACATCTTTTAAGTAACTTATCTCACCGTTGTCGCCGACTTTGATAATGATATTGCCAAACTCTTCTTCGGTAGATAAACGACCTTTAACGTTTATCAGCAGCTGAAATTCTGCATCAGCACTTGGCTGAGCACCTAAGCTTCCGGCAGCTGTCTGCTGATTTTGCTCACGGATTGCGTCAGTAATTTGTGATGGAGATAAACCAAGAGCCGCGACCTTATTAGGATCCAGCCAGATCCGCATACTGTAATCACCGGCGCCGAACAGTTCTACAGTGCCCACACCGTTAATTCGCGCCAACTCGTCTTTAACATTCAGCAACGCATAGTTAGACAGATAGAGCATGTCGTATCGATCATCTGGCGAACTTAAATGCACCACCATGGTTAAATC
>NZ_DFTU01000037.1:2308-3100 GCF_002379485.1 Methylophaga sp. UBA4204
AAATGCACCACCATGGTTAAATCGGGTGATGATTTTTCGGTGACAACACCTAAGCGTTGTACTTCTTGTGGCAAGCGTGGCATGGCACGATCTACCCGGGCCTGAACCTGAGTCTGGGCTAAATCAACATCGGTGCCGATGGCAAATGTCACGGTGAGTGTCATGCGACCATCCGAGGTGGACTGAGAAGACATATAGAGCATCTCTTCCACACCGTTAATTTCCTGCTCCAATGGCGAGGCGACGGTTTCAGCAATTACTTTAGGGTTAGCCCCTGGGTAATTGGCTGTTACCACAACAGTGGGAGGCACTACTTCAGGGTATTCGGTGATGGGTAGTTGCCATACTGCAATAGCACCGGTAATTAAAAAGAACAGTGAAATAACGGCTGCAAAAATTGGCCGTTTGATAAAAAATTGCGAGAACATGAGGTTTCCTTATCCTTGATCTGCTGAGCTGTCAGATTCTGCAGCCAGTGAGGTGCTGGTTTTATCCAACAACTGTTGAGCCTTACGCAAACCCGCTAATTGCTCTTTGGTTGCCATATCCACTAATTTGGGTTCGATCTGAATATTGGGCATTACGCGTTGTAAGCCATTCACCACAATTTTGTCGTTTGCGGATAAACCTTCACGCACAATTCGCAGACCATTTACCTTTTCACCAAGCTTGACTGCGCGGTACTCCAATTGATTATCAGCATTCACGACCAACACAAACTTGTTGTTTAAATCCGTACCGATGGCTTTTTCATCAATCAGGATGCCTTTATATGAGTCACTGCCGACCAGT
>NZ_DFTU01000037.1:3194-12079 GCF_002379485.1 Methylophaga sp. UBA4204
ACAGTTTGATACGGGCAAATAAGCCTGGTAAAAGTCGATCGTCAGTGTTGGGGAAACTGGCACGAATCCGTATAGAGCCGGTTTGCTGATTTACGCTATTGTCGACAAAATCAATATTGCCAATATGTTGGTAACTGCTGTCATCGGCCAACGCCATATAAACAGGATTGGCTGTGGCATCGCGGGTATCAGCCCGTTTGCCGGCTTCTGTCAGACGCTGGTATTTCAAGTAGCTTTGCTCATCAACATCAAAATAAGCGTACATTTTGTCGGTCGACACCAGACTGGTTAACTGGCTTTGACCTGCGGTAACGAAATTACCCGCTGTTATCTGGGCATAAGACACTCTGCCACTGATAGGAGCGGTAATGCGGGTGTAACTTAAATCCAGTTGGGCACGATGCAGGGCAGCTTTAACCGATGCAACGCTTGCCGATGTTTGCTGTTTACGTGCCTGACGGGTGTCCAGCAGTTCATCCGAAATAGCGCGCGCACTACTAAGTTTCTTTGCCCGGTTATATTCGGTTTCAGCCAATGCTAAAGCGCTTTCAGCACTTTGTAAGTCGGCTTTAAGTCTGGCGACTTCAGCAGCAAACGGTTGTGGATCAATTTGTACTAATAAATCGCCCTTATTGACTAAAGCACCTTCTGTGAAATGTATCTGTTCGATATAACCTGATACACGAGGCACAACATTGACCGTTTCCGGTGCTTGCAATCGACCAGTAAACTCATCCCATTCGGTAATTCGCTCACTCACCACCTGGGCGACGCTTACTGCTGGTGCCGCGGGTGCTTCAGCCTGATTAGCCGCTTGCGGATTGCCACATGCGGACAGCACCATTGCAGCGATGCTACCCAACAAAAACAGTCTTAACGTGTTTCTTGTACTTATCATGTGGTTCTCCTTGGTGTTATTTAGAAATGGGGGTTCCAGCAAATTTCTGATCCCGCAACTTTACATACGATACGTATGTCAGAAGGCAAATGTAAGGTAGGTATAATTGCCTTAACGTAAGTATGGAAATACTTGCTCATACGCGACGTATGTCATGTATAGTATTTCGCATACGTGTTGTATGTCAACTAACATGCATTACGTATGTAAAATTTGGAGAAAATGATGCCGCAAAAACGTGAAGATATGATTGCCGAAACCCAGGCTAAGCTCATTAAATCTGCGAGAGAATCTTTTGCTCACCATGGATTCGCGGAGAGTTGCATGGACGATCTTACGGCAGAAGCTGGCTTGACACGCGGTGCGCTTTATCATCATTTCGGCGGTAAGAAAGGATTACTGAAAGCTGTCATTCAACAGATTGAAGATGAAATGACGACGCGGCTGTCAGCGATAAAGTCGCAAGCCCCAACCACGTGGGATGCCTTTATTAATGGTTCGATCGCCTATCTGAATATGGCATGTGAACCTGAGATACAGCGCATCATGCTTTTAGATGGTCCCGCTGTATTAGGCGATCCTTCGCAGTGGCCGCGTAAAAATTGTTGTATTCGTAGTACGCAGCTCAGTATTGAAAAGCTGATGGAGGAAGGCATCTTGAAAGAAGTTGACTCTTTGGCGATGGCCCGTCTGATTAATGGAGCCTTGTTTGGCGCCTCCTTATGGATCGCCAATGCAGAGGATCCCCATGCTGCATCAAGCAAAGCGGTAGATGCATTTCTGACGTTGGCTTCTGGTTTGTTAAAGTCGAACTGAACATCAACTAGTCTCTCTCAAGATTGAAACCAGTGCGCACCAATATGCTTTCGAGAAAATGTCTTAGTAACATCATCTCGACGAAATAGTGAGAATTTATTCAACTACTAAAAAATTGGGCAGGCGAAACACCTGCTCAAGTCATTACAATTAAACATCCTTCAGAGATTATTGAATATTTCGTGAGGATAAAAACGCCTTAATTTTATCAATGATAAACGGACCTTCCTCCTCAAGCGCAAAGTGTCCTGTATTCAGCAGGTTATAATCCAGATCTTCTTCATCTTTTTTATACCCTTCAGTGCCCTCGACATAGCGAGTGAGCAGCGAACCTTAAATCCAGATTGTGTTTAGATGTTTGTGGATAACTCACGCAGCCATAAACGGAGATGGTGCCGTATGGATACCTGTGGTAATTGAGCGAAGGTCGCCAAACATTATCGAAAGGTAAAATCTTAACGAAAGACCAACGCAGGTTGAGTGAAAGACGCCAGTGTGGAGTTTCCCCTCAACCTAACCAAGCCTGGTTTTGCAATCACCCTCTAATCTGCAGGTTTATAACCAAACAGTTGCTGGGCTTTAATTTTTTCAGCGACCACATCAGGAACTAATTTTTCCCAGCCGGGCTCGTTGCTGGTGATCATTTTCAAGACATCCGGCGAAAAAATGTGCAGGTAATCTTCATTGAACTGTTCGATTTGTTCGATGTGATTACCCTTTTTCAGATACTCATACAGATACGTCTGTTTTTCATCGACCTGGAGATTATCGACTTTGAATAACGTGTTTGTTTCAGCGTCTTTGAAAGGATAAATATAGAGTTTGACGTTATTCTTAAATAACCGGCCAAAACCTTCCAGAATCCCACCATGTAACGTGGTGTAATAGTGATCATGAAACAACTCAATCAAACTATGCGCTCCCATCGTCAGCCCGATGCGGCGATTGGTGTAACGCGATAAATAGGTTGCCAAGCGATAGTACTCTGGATAGTCCGAAATCATGACCGTGTGTCCTGTGGCCTCCAACACATCTGCTCGACTAATAAAATCTTCCAGATCGATGCTGTCATTGCCATCAAGCAGGTTATGCATGGTGATTTCCATAATGGAAACGGTTTCTTCCGGAGACGAGTCATCCTCGGCTTCAAACTGTTTTCTGGCAGCATTGAGCATATCAATATTGACGTGGGTCACCGGACGGAACCGACCTCTTTCGACTAATACATTCTTCTTACGTAAATGCTCTGAGGGTTGAAGCACTCGGCCATCAGCCGAAAACATCGCGGCATCACTCAAGCCAAGTTGTACCAGTCTCAAACTGATAACACGGTTATCAACATGCAAGAAAGCATCACCATGAAAATCAATCATATCGACTTCAATACGATCCGTGGTTAGATTATCCAGCAGTGATTTCACCAATAAGTCAGGGTTATGGCTTAAATGAAATGCACCATGTACCAGGTTCACACCCAGAATGCCCAGTGCTTCTTGTTGCAAAGCATTTTCATGGTCCAACATACGGACATGAATAATGATTTCGCTATGTGCAGCATGAGGTTGCGTCTGAAAACGAATACCCAACCAACCATGGCATTCATTGGTTCCGTGATAGTTACGTGCTGATACGGTATCAGCAAAAGCGAAAAAAGCCGTGTTATCGCCACGTTGCTCGCTTAAACATTCCACGATTAAGTGATATTCATGATCCAGCATGTCTTCCAGACGTTCACGAGATACATAACGTGACGCTTTGCCATAAATATCGTCGCTTACTTTCATATCGTATGCCGAGATACTTTTAGCAATCGTGCCTGCAGCACCACCGACTCTAAAGAACCAGCGAACAACTTCTTGGCCAGCCCCAATTTCTGCAAAAGAACCATAACGGATAGCATCAAGATTTACTTCAAGCGCCTTTGCGCCAGACGATAAGATTTTATGTTCCATACTATCCCTAGAAATGATGTTATCGAGTTGATTTATTACTGCGAATTCAGTGTGTAAAGCAGCATGTTTGTTCGCACTCATCGATTGTAACGACTTTGAGCATGAACTTGAAATGTGAGGCATTTTGGTCGTATTGGATAAGCCACTAAGCTTAACAAATCATTCTTTTTACACGCATTGAAACAAGCTTCTTTTCAAAATGCATTTACTATTAGAAAACATGCCTTTATGTAATTAAGTGATGGATAATGCAAAAGGCTACTCAACCGTTCTATCGACATGCATCTTTTTCGCTCGATTGTTATGAATGCAATCAATAAGTCTTAGATCATCTAAATCATCACGGATTAACTTTTTCTAGCAATATCTTTGCAGCATGCTTAATTGTGCTTTGCAGGGAGTGTTTGGGATAGATCCGGGGAGAGACAGGTCATACGCACGGTAAAAGGCGATAACATTATCGTTCTCAATTTATCTCAGGTGTTTTCCAAACACTTACACCATTAAAAGGATGTCTATTGCGATCGTTGTCTCCCCCACCAGACGCAGAACCGGCAAGACTAAGCTGGAAAACCCTAAAATCGTTATGGCCGTATCTTATCGAATATCGTGGTCGTATTGTCATCGCGATGTTGAGTCTTGTGGCGGCCAAGCTAGCGACTATTGTGGTGCCATTCATTCTAAAACATATCGTGGATGGTCTTGATAGTAACCAGTTACCGGATAAGATGCTTGCGCTGCCACTCGGTTTATTACTGGCTTATGGCGTTGCACGCCTTTCCACAACCTTATTTAACGAGCTTCGCGATACGGTGTTTGGTCGGGTTACCGAGCGAGCAATGCGCCGTATCGGACTTAAGGTCTTTCAACATCTTCATGCTTTAGAACTCGACTTTCATTTAAATCGACGTACGGGAGGTTTGTCACGCGACATTGAGCGCGGTGTTACCGGGGTGGGGTTTTTACTGCGGGTCATGGTCTTTAATATCGTGCCGACAGCGTTGGAAATGGTGTTGGTGATTGGTATTTTGTTACTTAACTATCATGTCGGCTTTGCATGGATAACATTGCTGGCAGTGGTCAGTTATGTGGCATTTTCAGTGTTAGTGACCAATTGGCGGCTGACATTTGTTCGTGAAGCGAATCAAGCTGACTCCACTAGTAATACTCGTGCTATTG
This sequence comes from Methylophaga sp. UBA4204, assembly GCF_002379485.1. Taxonomy (NCBI): domain Bacteria; kingdom Pseudomonadati; phylum Pseudomonadota; class Gammaproteobacteria; order Thiotrichales; family Piscirickettsiaceae; genus Methylophaga; species Methylophaga sp. UBA4204. Next base: position 8,040 of record NZ_DFTU01000037.1, read on the forward strand.
ATAGTTTATTGAATTACGAAACCGTCAAATTTTTTGGTAATGAGGATTTTGAAGCCAACCGCTATGATGACGAATTAGCTAAATGGGAACAGGCTCGGCGTAAAAATCGGTTGTCCTTATTTTTATTAAATGGTGGACAGGCGCTGATTATTGCCTCCGCGATGACAGCCATGACGGTGCTGGCAGCCTCTCAGGTCATTGCGGGACAAATCACGCTGGGTGATTTTGTCTTAATCAACGCTTTCACCATGCAGCTGTTTATCCCGTTGGGCTTTTTAGGCTTCGTTTATCGTGAGTTGAAAAGCTCAATGACCAATATTGAGCGGATGTTTGCGTTATTAGATAAATCCCCACAGATTAACGATAAACCGGAGGCCAAGCCGTTAGTCATTTCGGATGGCGCCATTGAGTTTGATGCGGTGAATTTTGGTTACAGTGACCGATTGCCGATCTTGAACGAGTTCAGTTTTAAGGTGCTGCCAAAACAAAAAGTCGCGGTGGTCGGCAGCAGTGGGGCGGGCAAGTCCACTTTAATAAAGTTGTTGTTTCGTTTCTATGATATTCAAAGCGGCAGCATTCGTATTGATGGTCAGGATATTCGCGATGTCACACAGGCCTCGTTACGCCAGGCAATTGGTATCGTGCCCCAGGATACCGTTTTGTTTAATACAACACTGGGTGAGAATGTCCGATATGGTCGTATTGATGCCACTGATGCCGAAGTAGAACAAGCCATAAAACTGGCCCATTTAGAAGACTTTATTACTGAATTGCCAGACGGTTTAAATACTCTGGTCGGAGAACGGGGCTTAAAGCTAAGTGGCGGTGAAAAACAACGTGTAGCCATTGCCCGCACGATTTTAAAACGTCCGCCTATATTGATGTTTGATGAAGCAACCTCATCGCTGGACAGTCATTCTGAACGTATTATTCAGGAGGCCATTCGCGACATTTCAAAGGGGCAGACCAGCCTGGTGATTGCACATCGACTGTCTACTGTAGTGGATGCCGATGTCATTGTCGTCATGCAACATGGGCAAATTGTTGAGCAAGGAACCCATGAATCCTTGTTAAAGCTGGATGAGGTCTACGCTAAGCTTTGGCAGTTGCAACAACAAAAGACATGACCCATTTCGAATAGTGGCTTTAGCCTATTAGGAACAAGGATTTGCACAGCGCATTTGGGCGCGAACTTTAAATTGCCCTTTCATCCGGCATGATCAAGATAGAGAAACCAGCCTTGTTAATGCTCATCTAAGCCCAAATAACAAAAATGTCTGTAGCTCTGTAAAACCAGTCCGTCAGGAAGGCTACGGTGATAGTGACGATTCATGAAGCAATTACGTTATATCGGTTGTAAAAAATTCATATCTCTCTGAATTTTCTTTTCACTTTTTATTAATAAATAGAAAAAACAACGTCAGTCAAAACGATTTCAAGTTAAGTGAGCAAGTTTATTCATCTCCTTAACTGCCTATTTATACTCATATTATATTTTCCATAAGCTGCTTAATAACTCAATTGGGCTGTCAATATTAGTGTTGGCATTCATATTGCGTTAAGCATAGTAATACCCCTTATCTTATTTAAATCGGGGGGAATGCCTAATTTGTATGCAGTTTCATAAATATTCCCCTGCTAAATACTTACAACTTTAGGAAAGCCCTCTCTTTTCACTTAAAGATGGGGGAGCGTTTCAAATGAAATGGAGAATTTATATGAAAAACAAACTCTTTAACGTTGCAATTTTAGCGACTTTGGGGCTTTCAACGGCACAGCTCCAAGCTGACGAAAGTGAAGTTGAGATACCCGATGAAAATACTATCAGTGCTATAGCAGCCGAAAACGCTGCGAATGAACCAAATCCTGATTGGGAGGATGATATGACGAGAGATCCAGTTGATGTTGAAGATTTCGTTGAAACAGCTTCTGCGAAAGGAATTGCTGAGATTGAAACAGCACGTATGGCTCTGGATGAAGGAACAGCCCAAATTCATGAGTTTGCTAATCGGATGATAGAAGATCATACAAAAGCAAATAACGAACTGAGAGACATCGCAAGACAACAAGATCTGGAAGTCGCTGACGATCCGACACTGATGGATATGGCTAAAGCCATGATGCTAAGCATTAGAAATGATGAATCATTCGACGACGCTTACATCGAAAATCAAATCAATGCTCACGAAGAGACTATTGAGCTGTTTGAACGTGCAAGCCATTCAGACAATGATGCAATCCGTGCATTTGCACGCGAAAAACTGCCCATTTTACGAGAACATTTACAGATGGCAAACGAACTCGAAGAGCAACTTGGAGATTAATTCCAAACTCAGTTTTAACTCAATATAAAGTGTCTTCAGTTTCTGCTTTCTCACTCAATAATTACATTGATGAGAGTAAGGAGGATTGGAGGTACTTTGGGTTTTTCTTTCCCTTGCTTAGAGAGAAAATAATATAAATAAAAACATCAAGTTAATAAATGTACTTTATTTCATTTATACGTAATTTAATCTGTGAAATTGTCAGGTTAGATACCGAAAGGAGAAATTATGATTCCCGAAGCGCTTAAACAAGCAAAATCTATCGAAGAGGTGGTTCAGATCATCGATAGTGGCGGCACAGAGTCAAGCTCACCGGAAGAGCTGGCGGCTGCTTATGCTTATTTACAGACCATGAAAAAAGAAAGCCCGGATAAGGAAGAGCTCCAAGTTGAGTTTAGGAGACTTATGGAGGAGGGCGCAATGTTTGATTACGCGTTAGCGTTGGAATATGCCGAAGCATGGCTCATTGATGCGTTAAATAAAGCAACAGCGTCACAAGGTTTATAAGCAACACAAAAACACAACGTGATTTTAAAAATCGGTGTAATTAACCCATAAAACTAATAAAACGGAGAATGGATATGAAATTCAACAATATAGTTTTATCTGCATCGTCACTTGAAGGTGACAAGGTTAAAAATGCTCAGGGTGAAGATCTGGGGAATGTTAAGGACATCATGATTAATACCGAACGTGGCCAGGTCCAATATTACGTCTTATCATTCGGTGGAATTTTAGGGATGGGTGATAAGCTTTTTGCCATTCCACCGCAAGCCATAGCGGTTGATACACAAGAAGAATGTCTCATCTTGAATGTGGATAAAGACACATTAGAAAACGCTCCCGGTTTTGATAAAGACAACTGGCCGAATATGGCTGATGAAGCCTTTCGGGATGAGGTATACGCTCATTATGGCTATGAATATCGAGTGTAATAAACGCCAGGAAAAGTCCGACAGTCAAGACGAAACTCAAGTCTTTGACTTGTCACTTTTATAAATATGTTTACTTTTCCTACTTCAAAACAAATTTAAAGGATAAATCGTATGAAATTTCTTAATTCAAATACAGTTTTTTTCCGAAAAAACAAACTGACAATGGCATTTATATTCGCATTGGGCAGTGTCAGCCTTTTAGCTTGTACGCCGGATAACGAAGTTACCGGAAGTTTAGATCAAAATGAATTTATTGATCGTGTAAGCGAACGTGGTGTTTTCGACGACTGGGATGTGAATGATGACAACCAATTGAGCGAAGATGAATGGAGTCAGCATGATGAATACAATTTAATTTATGAATCATGGGATCAAGATGGAGATGGACAACTATCTGAAAATGAATTTCATGAAGGCCTTTATCGCCATTACGACGGAAATAACAGCGGTGATATTGAGGAAAAAGAATGGAACGAGGCTAAAAACGCTGGCTGGATGGATATTTAATTAAGCATTAGAAACAATGAGTTCTTTAATAGCCCGGAACCTTCCGGGCTATTTGTTATCACTATTACAAGAAAGAAAATTTTTTTGTGTAAAGCTGATTTATCACTTTATTCAAAAAAATGGTAAAGCGTCATTGATATATCAAAAGCAGCGGTGTAATCGCTGTATTTTTATTTATAGTGTTCCATTAGGAGGTTTGCATTATGTCTAGTCCTGAACATAAGGAAAAAATTTGGGGAATGATAAAAGATATTAAAGTCGGCATGTTAGTCAC
>NZ_DFTU01000037.1:12190-21576 GCF_002379485.1 Methylophaga sp. UBA4204
TATGATGGCACTCTTTGGTTCTATACTCGTCGCAGTGCTGAGAAGGTTAGCGAAACGGATCGTGACCATGATGTCTGCCTGACCTTTTCTGATCAGGACAAAGGTGTATATGTCTCACTGTCGGGCAGTGCTCGGGTGTCAGATGATCAAACACTGATCGACAAATACTGGAATCCATTTATTGCTGCTTGGTTCCCTGAAGGTAAAGACGACCCAGATGTCGCCTTACTGGAAGTTAAAATTGAAATGGGCGAACACTGGATGGCAAAAGAGAATAAAGCCTTCCAGCTTTATGAGTTTGCTAAAGCCAATATCAAACATACCACGCCGAATATTGGCGAAAACGAAAAGTTTGGTGGTTAACAACAATCTGATAGGACTAAAGGGGGCCTGCTGTTTGGCATATCCTTTCAATAAGGATTGGCCCTCTTTTAAGTTCAAGGGATGAGTTTTTTACGCTGACTACTGACAGTCATATTCATTTCCATCCATGTGATTTAAAAGCATTTACTGTTTCTGAGTTAAATCAACATTAATGGAGTACTTGATTAGAAATGCTTGCTGAATATCTTTGCTATGAACGTTAGATTTTTGTCTGTTCTTGCCATTTTTGCACTTATTATCTCATTGTCGGCATGTGATGATAACCAGGACAATAATCAACAGAACGCATCACAACAGGGCGGAATGAGTCAACAGGCTATTGACGTGGGCTTTGTCGAAATTAAGCCAGTACGGATACAACACACGAATCAGCTTCCTGGTCGTGTAGTGTCTTATCAGGTCGCTGAAATCAGGCCACAAGTCAGTGGCATCATTCAGTCGCGATTATTCAAAGAGGGATCATATGTAGAAGAGGGACAGCAGCTTTATCAGATTGATGCCGCTCGCTATGAAGCTGATTACCAAATGGCCAAGGCTAATCTGCAAGATGCTAAAGCGCGAAGAGAAAATGCCCAAAACCTGGTAAATCGATATGAAACGCTGATCACTTCAAATGCAGTCAGCCAGCAAGAGTATGACAATGCACTGGCCAGCCTTGCTCAAGCTCAGGCTGCTGTAAGCCAAGCAGAAGCTGAAGTTAGAAGTGCAAAAATCAATTTAGACTACACGCGCGTATACGCACCAATAAGCGGTTATATAAGTCCGTCCAGCATTACAAAAGGTGCGCTCGTTACCTCTCAGCAAAGCGTTCCACTGGCGACTGTACGTCAGCTTGACCCTGTTTACGTGGATTTGTCACAGTCTGCATCAGAGGTACGGGATTTACAGGAGCGTTTATCTGCTGCACGGCTGAATAAAGAATCTCAATCTGAATATGAAGTTTATCTTTATCTGAATAATGCAACACAAAAATACCCACACAAGGGCACTTTAGACTCAACGGATGTTTCTGTTGATATACAGACTGCTTCAATACGATTGCGGTCTGTGTTTGATAATCCAGACACTATCCTGTTGCCGGGTATGTTTGTCTGGGCCTCCATAGAAGAGATTGGCCGTACAAAACAGATCGTGGTTCCTCAAAAAAGCGTTGTAATAGATGCTGAGGGTAGGAAAAGTGTTTGGGTTATTGATACTGAGAATAAAGCTGCCAAAACTCCTGTAACCACAGGGGCGGCCTATGGAAATAATTGGATTGTTCTTAATGGGCTAGAAAGCGGGGATCGTTTGATTGTAGAGGGGACGATGATGTTACGTGAGGGAGTCTTGGTAAAACCTGAACCAATCGATGTTGGATATGAGGACATGAATCTCGAAGTTGCACCGAATTCTCTTAAAGATGAAGCGCCACCCCCGATGGCCCCAAACATCAAGGTAGGGCAGCGACAGCAGAATAAAGTTGAGAACCGCTAGAAATGTTCTCACGCTTTTTTATAGGCCGCCCAATTTTTACCTGGGTTATCGCGCTTTTCATCATAGGGTTTGGTTTATTTTCGCTGTTTCAGTTGCCGATTGAACAATACCCCAACATTGCGCCGCCTAAAGTATCTATTACTGCCACATATCCCGGGGCTTCGGCTGAAACACTTGAGAATACCGTTACGCAGATTATCGAACAAAACCTGACTGGAATCGACAATCTTCGTTATATACAAGCGCAAAGCTCTTCCTCTGGCAGTGCCACCATTACGCTAACCTTTGAGCCTGGAACTGACCCGGATATCGCTCAGGTACAAACCCAAAACAAAGTCTCTAAAGCGTTATCGTCCTTGCCTACGATTGTTCAGCAGTTAGGTGTTCCTGTTGAAAAAGGTGGTAATAGTGAAGCGCTGATCATCGGCTTTTATTCCAAAGAAGGGGCAATGAGTCGGAATGATATATCCGATTTTTTGGCATCAAATATTGAAGAACCTTTGAGCCGCGTTGACGGCGTTGGTCAAATTCAGAGCTTTGGTTCTGAACATGCCATGCGGATCTGGCTCGATCCGCGAAGTATGAATAATTTCAATATTACCGCGCTGGATATTATTGATGCCATACAAGATCAAAATGTTCAGCTTGCCACAGGCGAAATAGGCGGCGCACCACAAGCAAAAGGGCAGCAGATTAATGCCACCATTACGTCGCAATCTCTGCTCTCTTCTCCAGAACAGTTTGAAGCCATTTTATTAACCGTTCTCGAGGATGGCTCAAGAGTCACATTAGGAGATGTGGCCCGAATTGAAATCGGGGCCGAGAATTATAATATTATCGGACGTTGGAACCGGCAACCAGCATCCGGTATCGCTGTCCAGCTTGCTCCCGGCGCTAATGCACTGGTGACGATTCAAAGCATCAAGGACCGTATAAAAGACTTCGATAATATTATTCCTGCCGATCTTGAAGTGATTTATCCCATTGATGTCTCAACTTTTATTGAAACATCGATCGTTAATGTGGTGAAAACGCTTTTCATGGCCATCGGTTTGGTTATTCTTGTTATCTTCATATTTCTACAAAATTTTCGTGCGACATTTATTCCAGCAATTGCTATTCCCATCGTTCTGCTTGGAACCTTCGGGGCTATCTTCATACTCGGTTATTCGATCAATGTTCTGACGCTTTTTGCACTGGTTCTTGCAATCGGTATGCTGGTCGATGATGCAATTGTGGTAACAGAAAATGTAGAAAGTAAATTAGAAAAAGATCCTGAACGTGACCCAAAGGAAGCCACAAAATCGGCTATGAAGGAGCTTTCCGGAGCCCTTATCGGCACTACGGCGGTTATCTGGGCTGTTTTTTTACCCATGAGTTTTTTTGAGGGCTCGGTGGGTGTGATATACCGCCAGTTTTCGGTGACTATCTCAGTCGCTATGGCAATATCGCTTTTTATAGCATTGACCTTGTCACCCTCTCTTTGCGGGGTGATTTTAAAATCCAGAAAAGCAAAAAAAGATAAAGGCGTTTTTGCATCATTCAATCATGGCTTTGAAGCTTTACGTCGAGGTCACAAAAACATGTTGGACGTATTGCTTGAGAATCGATTTGTCTTACCAGCATTGTTTTTAGTACTTATTATTATCGCCGTCTTAACTTTCCTTCGTATCCCGACATCCTTTCTCCCCGATGAAGATCAGGGCCGAATGTTTACACTGTTAAACGGGCCGCCCAGTTCTTCACTTGAACAAACAGTCGAAAAAGTTAAGGCTATAGAAGATTTCTACCTTGAAGAGGCTGGGGACGCCGTAGACGGTCTTTTTGCCGCTGCAGGTTTTAGCTTTTCAGGACAAGCACAAAATGTAGGTATCGCCTTTATCAAAATGAAAAGTTGGGAAGAGCGGGGTGAAGAAAATAGTGTTTTTAATATAAAAAACCGTGCAGCACAGTCTTTATCTAAAGTCCGTGATGCGATGATTTTTCCTCTGGTGCCGCCACCGGTCAGTGCGCTTGGTAATTCCGGTGGCTTTGAGTTTCAACTTGTTGATCGCGCGGGACTAGGCCATCAAGCGCTTGTTAATGCAACCAATCAGTTTTTAGGCATGGCCAATCAAAGTCCATTTTTGACGCAGGTTCGTTTTAACGGATTATCCGACAGTCCCCAATATGATCTAACGATTGATAACATCAAGTCACGTGCTCTTGGTGTTCCTATAAGCACTGTCAATCAGACGTTGAGCACCGCACTCGGTGGGACTTACGTGAATGATTTTTTAGAAAACGGGCGTATAAAACGCGTTTATGTGCAAGGTGACATACCTTTCCGAATGTTGCCTGAAGATATTGATGACTGGTACGTACGAAATAAAAATGGCGATATGGTACAGCTTGTAGAAGTTGCCACAGGTGAATGGACTTATGGATCACCTAAATTGACACGCTTTAATGGTGCAGCCTCAAGAGAAATACAAGGGTCCACTTCTCAAGGAGTGAGTTCGGGTAAAGCATTGCAGGAGGTTTTAAAAATAGCTGAAAAACTTCCTGATGGGCTGGAGGTGGCATGGACAGGTCTGTCCTATGAAGAAAAGGAGGCAGGCACCAATACACTTTTACTTTATCTGGTATCCGCTTTGGCCGTTTTTTTCATCCTGGCGGCGCTTTATGAAAGTTGGGCTATACCGGTTGCTATTATCCTAACCGTGCCTCTGGGTATTTTAGGTGCCGTACTGGCAACATGGAGCACTGGACAGGCTAATGATGTTTATTTTCAAGTTGGACTGTTAATTACTATCGGGCTTGCTGCTAAAAACGCCATATTGATTGTTGAGTTTGCGAAAAACAACTTTGAAGAGGGTCAAACGGCTTTCGATGCGGCTTATCAAGCAGCACAACAGCGGTTTAGGCCCATTTTGATGACGTCTCTTACTTTTATACTAGGTGTGTTGCCATTGGCTTTTGCTTCCGGCCCCGGTTCAGGAGCTCAGAATGCGATCTCTATCGGTGTTCTCGGCGGTATCATGACGACCACTTTCTTTGTGGTGTTCTTTGGGCCATATTTTTTCCTTTGGGTTTACCGTCTTTTTAAAAAGGACGTCGTCAAACAACACCAGACATCAAATCAAAGTGAGAGAAAAGCATGAAACGGGTTTCAATCCTAATGTTCGCGATGTGTTAGAAAGATCAAACAGTAAATCTCCATGATATGAAGAAATGTAGGTTGGGTTGAATTTATGAAGCTCAACAAGGGATTTGTAATTTTAGTTTATGATGGGATTTTTTGTCATATTTGAAATGTTTGGCTTCGTGCCTCAGCCCAAACTACCTTGCTAGCGAAGATTTTCAGCAACAGGTATTCGTCTGACATTCTGGACACCCGACGAATCTGAGGACTGGGTACTGGCCCATATAAGCCAATGAATAATTAGTCATCAGGTAGCCTGAGAGACAACAGATTGGAATCGATTAGGTTTGGGTGTTTTTAGCTAGATGTAATTTAGCAACTTGCGACCAAAAGCGGGTTTAATGGAAACACTGTTGCAAGGACGTTTGCTACTATGTCACCTTTAAGACTATAGGCAGGAACTGTTGACCCTATGATAGAAGTAGCGCTTTTCCCGATACCAGAATCAGTTAATTTTCCTGGCGTGCCCGTTCCATTGCATGTGTTTGAGCCACGTTATAGAAAAATGGTGAGATATTGTATCGAGAACGATGTGATGATGGGCGTTTGTCATATCCAAGGTATCGTTCGTAACATGACACAGATGCAGACAAGAGATGAAGCGCTTAACAGTAATCAATCTACCTATAAGCCTTGTGACGTTTTTTCTGCTGGCAAAGTAGAGCTTCAAGAGGAACTAGATGATGGCCGTATGGCTGTCATTGTTCATCTTGAAAAACGACTAGAGCTAAAACAAGTGCGACAGCAATTGCCTTTTTATATATGGGCTTGTGAGCCGTTTGAAGATGAACCGATTGAAGATGGCGACTTGATCAAATTAAGGCAAAGTCATGAAAAGCTGATGCAGCGTTTATTGGTTCTTGGCCATGGTAATGACGAATTTCAAAAAATGCTGGCGAGTGATAAATGGCAAAACCTATCAGCTGTTGAATTTAGCTTTATGGTAAACGGCTTATTCGACATGCCAGCAAAAATAAAACAAGAAATACTTGAAATGAGACAGCCACAACAGCGTCTAGATGCTTTATTAAAATTGTTAAATGCTATCGAGCAGAATTTTTAGTCTCAATATTAAAATTGATAGTCCTAGTAGGGGATAACTATCGTTATGAATAAATATTGAGCTTTTGCGTTAATTAATTAGCTCTGGCAGCCATAAGCTGTCAGGGCTTTTTTAATGCTTAATTGTTCTTATAAAAGTGAATAACGCTAGCAGTCTCACCTGACCAATTAACGTTCCCCCATATCCACATCATTTATCGTTTTACCAACTCCCCAATCACTCGAACCCATGTTCCTCTCAATAAATTTATGGATGCTGGAATAAGGCCAATCAAACGCTTTATCGACATAACCATGTTTCACAGGATTGTAATGAATGTAATCAACATGGCGAGCATAATCCAAATCATCACGGATTAAATGCTCCCAATATCGGCGTTGCCATATACCACGTTCAGATTTTTGTTTTCGTGAATTATTGATTCGTTCGGTAGAGGGTAGGCCGCGAGAAAAATGCGATTTAATCAATCGCCAGCGTGTGGCGAAGTCAAAATCATTTTCAGGTAAAGTCCAGATAGTATGAAGATGATCAGGCAATACCACGATCGCATCAATATCAAAAGGATGGGCGAGTTTAACTTTGCGAAATGCGGTTTTTAACAGATCGATATGATCAGTCAACAGTGATTTATCTCGTTCCAGCAGATTCACCGTAAAGAAATATGTACCACCAGCAACAAAAGCCCGTCGATATTGCATCAATCACCATCCATGTGATTATAAAAATAAATGTAGGTTGGGTAGAGCTTGCGAAACCCAACGATTCGGCAATGTTATGTCATTTATAAAATGTTGGGTTTCATTCTTCAACCCGGGTTACGGATTATCTTCCTTTTCTAGTATATTTACCTCTAAAGCTAATTTTTTTCTCTGAAGCTCCAAAATTTCATCATGCATTGGTTGAATTTTTTTATACCATTTATGAAATCCATACAGAGAACCATAAAAACCAATAGCAAATAAAACAGCAAATAACCATTTTAAAATATCTCTATTCTCTACTGCGATTTCTATCTTTTTTTCAAGAATTTTTTGTTTTTCATCACTGAAATCAGCCTTGGCAGCTTGGAGTTCATATATCGCATTAGCGTTTTGCCAAATAATCTCATTTGTCTGGTGGCCATTTAAAACCAATAATGTCATAGAAATTGCCATTAAAGCCAAACCAAAAGTCGCTGAAAATTTGTAGATATTATCCGTTGGGATGGGAAGTTTTGATTCCATTTTAAGTCCATTTTATAAATAGTTATTTCGAATAATGTGTGTATAGTTTTAGTAGGGTAGGTTGGGTAGAGCTTGCGAAACCCAACGAATCCAAAATGTTATTTCATTTATAAAATGTTGGGTTTCATGCTTCAACCCAACCTACGGGCTGATAATACAGCGAGTATCTCTTTCACATCTATGTGTATTCCTGTTTTAAATTACGCGTTTCATAATATAAATTAAAAAGATTTATTAAATATAAAAATTGTAGGTTGGGTAGAGCTTGTGAAACCCAACAAATTCAGAATGTTATTTCATTTATAAAACGTTGGCTTTCATTCTTCAACCCAACCTACGGGCTTAATTAATTTCTTTGAGTATATTTTTCTTTAGCATTTCCCAAATACTCATCATTCTGAGTGATTTTTTCAACAACTTTGTTGACAGCAGCATCTGAATAGAGATGTGCGTTAAGCTTCTCAACATAGTGATGATATTCATTATTGGAAGTTTTCCATTTTTCTTTATGTATTACAGACTGAAAACAATGTCTGTTGAATACAGGAACTTCATCCTTGAACTTGACTAGACACTTACATAATTTTTCTTTTGTGAATTTTTCGTTCAGCTTATTTTGTATTTTTTTGATTGCATCTTTTTCAAGATAAGGGTGTGTTTTGTCTGCACCTACAGATTTGTGAATCACTAAAGCTCTTTTCAAACCTTCAGCACCACTATCTGCTTTAGTAAGGATTATCTGTGAGCCATCATTATTTTTTCTTGTGAATGAAAGTTCAACATTTAAGGGGATAGCGAAATCCATATCATCTGTATCATCAATCGACTGACTCATTTTTTCTGCTAATGCTAAAATTTCGTCTGCAGCTTTGCCGTATGTTGACTTCATTATTGATAACGGTGGGGTTTTGAAATCGGCTACTAATGAGATCATTCCACCTTGTGATGAATTTATGAATTGTACTTCTGTAAATTCCTCAAATTTTGATGAATAATTTAATATTCCCGATTGAAATATTCTTGAAGCAACTCCCTGAAGTTCAGGCATTAAAAGATGAACAGCTTGATCTCTTAAGTCAGTTACCGCCTCAATATTAAGTTTTACTTTATTGTCTACACTAAATACTTTTGGTAAGCATTCTCGTAATGAGATAGTTTTCTTTATCCCATCTTTATCGGTCTTTTTATATATAGCTTGCTCTCCGTCTTTCTCAATTATTATCGCCTTTAGTAACTGCTCCCATGCACAACAAAATAGCATGCTGAAACTATCTAGTTTATTAATTAAGGAGGGACGATTATAGAGTTCAATTGCTAGTAACATATTGTCACTGCTTTTTTTAAGAAGAGCTTTAGCCAGCAGAGATCGACAGTTATGACCAAGGCCACGTCGATTTTTAGACTGAGATAATTTTTTCTGAAATTCCACTAAGGATATGTTTAATGTATTTGTTGCAACATACTCCGTCTTTGAAACTGGACTTATAAAATCAGATAACTGACCTTTTGAATCGTATGAGGTAAAAGTTGATTTTTTCCAAGTTGTAGCTTCAAGAATATCTTTAAGAGTAAATTTAGATGAGTTTTTTTCATGTAAATTAAGAAAATTGAAAAAGAGTTCTTGTTGATTTTTAGCCATAAAATAACTCAATAACAAAAAAAGCCAGAATAATTACATATTCTGGCTTTTTAATTTCACACTTTTAATCCCATTTCAAACCGCCACCGGTTTGATATTCGGTGACCTTGGTTTCGAAGAAGTTTTTCTCCTTCCTCATATTGGCTTGTTCATCAAGCCAGGGGAGGGTGGCTTCGGCACCGGGGAAGGGTTCTTCGAAGCCTAATTGTTTGGCACGGCGGTTCGCGGTGTAGCGGAATTGGCCGTGGTGGGCTTCTTTTGAGTAACCCAGGATTGGGTCACGCAGGATATAACCACCATAGGTTGCTTCGGCTGCATCAGCTTCTTCAAACATCTGCTGGATTTTCTTAGGATCCAGTTTGACGTTTTCTTCTTTGATGATTTGTTTACAAACACGAATACCGAAGGAGGCGTGCCTGC
>NZ_DFTU01000037.1:21659-25000 GCF_002379485.1 Methylophaga sp. UBA4204
ACCGAAGGAGGCGTGCATGACTTCATCACGCATGATGTATTGCAGCTGTTCGCCAGTACCTTTCATCAGGCCACGACGTTGCAGGGCAAAGATCGGTGAGAAGCCGTTATAGAACCAGCTGCCTTCGAAAATGCCGGCGAAGAACGCATAGGACATGACGAAGTTTTCCAGTTCGTCTTTATCACGCAGGTCGATATCGCTACGCATAACGGTGTCCAGACGTTCATTGGCCAGTTTGATCTTTTGGTAAATCTCCGGCACTACGCGGTAGCGGTTGTAGATTTCACTTTGATCCAGACCAATGGTTTCGATGCAGTGCTGGTAGGTCCAGGTATGCAATGCTTCTTCATACACCTGACGTGCCTGATAAATCTGCAATTCCGGCGCAGTCATTTTTTCCATCACCGCCAGACCGATATTACGCATAGCGAGAATATCGGAGGTGGTCAGGTATGACAGCACGTTTTCATAGACATGACGTTCTTCCAGCGTCAGTTTATGACGGTAGTCGTGAACGTCCTGTGCCATGTTGATATCGAGTGGCGTCCAGTGGTTTTTGTTGGCGTTTAAGAAGTAATTCCACGCCCACGGATATTTGAATGGAGCAAGCTGATTGATATCAGCTTGTCCATTCACCACACGTTTGTCATCAGCATTAATAGCTTTGGCATTCGATGGCGGCAGTTCACTGACACTGGCCGAGGTTGGCTCGGGTGTGTCGAGTTCATTGGCCGCTTGCTGAGACACAGGAAGCAGGTCGTTGTCGACTTTGTCAGTTGCCGGTTTTTCGGCAAGTGGATCATCCCAGTTAAACATTATTGGCAAGCCTCGCAGTCTGGTTCCAAGATTGAACAGGCTTTCGGTGCATCAATACCTTCACCTGAAATAAAGTCATCTTCTTGTTTGGCAACCGGCTTTAACACGGGTGGTGCAGTCGGTTTAGCAGTTGTTGCTGTGGTTGGCGCGGTGCTGGTTTTCTCGGCACCGGTTGCGCCCATTGAACGCAGGTAATAAGTAGTTTTGAGGCCACGTACCCACGCCAGTTTGTATAGATTGTCCATTTTCTTACCGGATGGTTCCGCCATGTACAGGTTCAAGCTTTGTGCTTGATCCAGCCATTTTTGACGACGTGATGCGGCTTCAATCAACCAGCGTGCATCCATTTCAAATGCGGTGGTGTACAACGCTTTCAGTTCATCAGGTACACGGTCAATTGCCAGCAAGCTGCCATCGTAGTATTTGAGGTCATTGATCATGACGTCATCCCACAAGCCGCGTGCTTTCAGATCTTCAACCATGTATGGGTTGATGACTGTGAACTCGCCGGACAGGTTCGATTTCACGAACAGGTTCTGATACGTCGGTTCAATTGACTGGCTGACACCACAGATGTTTGAAATCGTTGCAGTCGGTGCAATCGCCATGGTGTTGGAGTTACGCATGCCTTGACGTTTAACCTTGTCACGCAGTGCATCCCAATCCATGGTTTTGCTTTCGTCTTGTTGCAGATATTCGCCACGTGCTTCTTTGAGGATCTTGATGGAATCAATCGGCAGAATGCCTTTGCTCCACAAGCTGCCTTCATAGGATTTGTATTTGCCACGTTCTGCAGCCAAATCAGAAGACGCATCAATCGCGTAGTAGCTGACCGCTTCCATGGATTCATCAGCGAATTTCACCGCTTCTTCGGTGCTGTAAGGAATACGCAGTTTATATAACGCATCCTGGAAGCCCATGATGCCCAGACCGACAGGGCGATGCAGCAGGTTGGAATGACGCGCTTGCGGCACACTGTAATAGTTATACTCAATAACGTTATCCAGCATACGCATCGCTGTTTTTACCGTGCGGTTGAGCTTTTCTTTATCCAGTTTGCCGTTGGCATCAATGTGCTGAACCATATTGATCGAACCGAGGTTACACACCGCGATTTCCTGATCAGATGTGTTCAGGGTGATTTCAGTACACAGGTTTGAGCTATGAACCACACCGATATGTTGTTGTGGGCTACGCAGGTTACATGGATCTTTAAAGGTAATCCAAGGGTGGCCAGTTTCAAACAACATGCCGAGCATTTTGCGCCACAGGTCAGTGGCAGGCATGGTGCTGAAGTTACGGATTTCACCACGTGCCGCTTTTTCTTCGTATTCAGCGTAGGCTTTTTCAAACGCCAGACCGGTCAGATCATGCAGATCTGGCACTTCTTCTGGTGAGAACAAGGTCCATTGACCTTCTTCGGCAACACGTTTCATGAACAAGTCAGGAATCCAGTTGGCCGTGTTCATATCGTGGGTACGACGACGATCATCACCGGTGTTTTTACGCAGATCCAGGAATTCTTCAACGTCGATGTGCCAGGTTTCAAGGTACGCACAGACTGCACCTTTACGTTTACCACCCTGGTTTACTGCAACGGCAGTGTCATTGGCCACTTTCAGGAACGGTACAACACCTTGTGATTTACCGTTGGTGCCTTTGATATGAGCACCCAGACCACGGACGCGAGTCCAGTCATTACCCAGACCACCAGCATATTTAGACAGCAGAGCGTTATCACGCATCGCGCTGTAAATACCGCTCAGGTCATCCGGCACTGTTGTCAGGTAGCAAGAGGATAATTGTGGACGTAAAGTACCAGCATTAAACAGGGTAGGCGTTGAGCTCATAAAGTCGAAAGACGACAGCAGGTTGTAGAACTCAATAGCGCGGGCTTCACGATCGATTTCATTAATGGCCAGACCCATTGCCACACGCATATAAAAGGCTTGTGGTAATTCAAAACGGGTGCCATCGCAGTGAATGAAGTAACGGTCATACAAAGTTTGCAGACCCAGGTAAGTAAAGCTGAAATCATTTTCTGGTTTCAGTGCACTACCCAGACGTTCCAGATCATATAACGCCAGTTCTGAATCAATCAGTTCGTTTTCAATAGCAGTTTTAATGTAAGTCTTGAAGTAATCTTTATATTGATCAGCCATTTCGCCTTGTGATGCCTGGCGTGGGCTTTGATAAACAAAGCTCAACGCTTCACGACGGATGCTGTCCATCAGCAGGCGAGCAGCCAGGGTGCTGTAGGCAGGATCTTTTTCGATAAAGGTACGAGCAGACATGACCAGTGCTTTTTCGACGTCTTTTTCAGAAACACCGTCGAAGATATTGCGTTGGGTATCACGCAGGATGGCAGCGTTATCTACTTGAGCCAGACCTTCACAGGCTTCATCAATCAGGTTACGCAGGCGGTCGATGTCTAACGGCTGGCGAGTGCCGTCATTCAACGTGACATGCAGTTTGCTTTCATTGGCAGGTTGTGGGTGTTTACGTTCTTCTTCAGCACGTTTTTG
>NZ_DFTU01000037.1:25134-34873 GCF_002379485.1 Methylophaga sp. UBA4204
CGCATCAAAGCAAGTTCAACCTGATCCTGAATATCTTCGATATGTACGGTGCCGCCATCATCCAGACGTCGCAGCAGATTTTCACTTACCTGACGGGTAAGTTCGGCAACGGTTTCATGAATACGTCGGCTATCTTTGGCTGCTTCACCTTCAACGGCTAAGAATGCCTTGGTCAACGCAACAGCAATTTTGCTGCTATTGAACTCAGTGACTTTGCCGTTACGACGAATAACTTTGTAACCGGTTTCAGAGGAGGGTTGGGTGTAGTGTTCTGCTTCGCTCGCCATAGTGATTTTCCCTGCATTGTGTGGTAAGACTTAAAAAACGGCAAACCACAACAAATTGTGGTCGCAACATGATTGAACCACAAGATAATGTGTTTTTAAAGACTTAGCAAGGGGATAAGTTGCACATAAATTGTGCATTAGATGTGGATAACTTTGGGATGATCAGGCGGTAACTAAGATGCCATGCGCGATCACCGAAATAGATCCAATTTGGTGAATAAAAAAAATATTTTTTTGTTTAAAGGCTGTTAGGTAAAAATTTGCTGGGCATTATTCCCAACGAGCCGGAAAGGACCGACTCGTTGGTTGAATAAGTGGACGGAAAAATCAAAATGTTTCACTGATGGAAATGGCTGATCCTTCCAGCAGGTCTTTGATCAAATCAATTTCTTCATGATCATCGGTTTGCACAATCACTGTCCAATGATTTTCATGACTGGCTTCAACTGTTTTGGTAATTAAGGGATCATGATCGGGACGTATTGATACAGCACCGGCGATCATCATGCCAAAGGTCAAACCGAAAAAGATAAAAACCAGATAAGTGAATAACGGACTGGACTGAGTCATTTCGGGGCCACTGATGACCAGGGCAGTTGCTATGATTAAACCGAGTATCATCCCAATAAGGCCCAACCAGCCATGTGATTTCACTATGGTTTTGGCAATACCATGACTTTCTGGTTCGATTTTTTTGCTGATATTGTTGTCTTCAGGTTTGACGATATTGATGACCGTAGGCGAAATACCATTATTGACGAGTTTTTGCTTTGCAGCATTCGCTGAGTCTTTATCTCCAAAAACTGCAGCAACTCGACCAGTATGTTTTTCATCTTGAATTTCTACTTCCATATTCTTTCCTCCTGAGATACATGAAACGTTATTTCATTCGGTAAATTCGTATACCAGACTATCGTTGTTATCCTGATAAAGAAAGTATCCCAATGCCAATAAATCTTCATGTGCTTACATAAAGCACTCTATAAAAGTGACAAGTCTCATCTTAAACAATTCATTTCTGACAATGCTTAACCTATGTTTAAGTAGGGTTATTTATCGAAATTCCAAAAAAATTGATCTTAATCATTTTTGTGTCGCACTTCCTATGATATTTGTAGTCAGTAAACAGGCCATTCCCGGCTTTTGTAGCTGACCAAAAAAACGGAGGCACCATGGAACTCGACCCGCTAATACTGTCACGAATTCAGTTTGCATTCGTGGTGTGTTTTCATGCCATATTCCCAGTCTTTACGATTGGCCTGGCAAGTTTCATCGCTGTATTGGAAGCGTTGTCATTTAAGACCGGTAATCCAATCTGGCAGCGATTGTCGAAGTTCTGGATTCAGGTATTTGCCGTGGTATTCGGAATGGGCGTGGTCTCGGGCATAGTGATGTCATTCCAGTTTGGTACCAACTGGAGTAACTTTTCCTACGCAACCGCCAATTTCCTCGGGCCAGTGCTCAGTTATGAGGTTGTGACAGCGTTCTTTCTGGAAGCAGCCTTTCTTGGTGTGCTGTTATTTGGTCGGGATAAAGTCCCACAAGGCGTGCATTTATTTGCGGCCATCATGGTGGCCTTAGGTACCTTTATCTCTTCTTTCTGGATTCTCGCCGCTAATTCGTTAATGCATACACCAGATGGACTGGTACTTCGCGATGGGCTCTATTATGTGGCGTCCTGGCGCGACTCAATTTTCAATCCTTCCTTTGGTTACCGCTTTATGCATATGGCACTGGCGTCATTTTTGACGGCTTCATTTGTAGTCGCGGGGGTAACTGCCTGGTTCATCATGCAAAAACGGGAGTTGGAAGCCAATAAAAAAGCACTTTCAATTTCCTTGTGGTTGATTCTGATCCTGGCGCCTGCACAAGTGTTGGTGGGGGATTTCCATGGCTTGAATACCTTGAAACACCAGCCAATGAAAGTCGCGGCGATGGAAGGTAACTGGGAGACCGGAACCGGTGTGCCTTTGTTGCTCTTTGCCTTGCCGGATCAGGAAAATCAGCAGAATCTTTTTGAAATTAAGATTCCTAAACTGGCCAGCTTTATCCTGACCCATGAATGGGATGGTGAAGTGCCTGGATTAAATGAAGTGGCGCCGGACAAACAGCCACCGGTATTTATTGTGTTCTGGGCCTTTAGAGTGATGGTAGCAATGGGAATGTTGATGGTATTGTTTGGCCTGGCAGGACTCTGGTTACGCAGAGGCGGGCGCTACCTGGAAAACAGAACCTTCCTCAATGGCTTGCGGGTGATGAGTCTGTCACCGTTTATTGCCGTGTTATCGGGCTGGATCGTGACCGAAACTGGTCGGGCACCGTGGTTGATATATGAACAGATGACTCACGCGCAAGGGTTAACCCCTTCATTAACTGGAGGTATGGCTTTGTTTACGCTGATTGGTTATATCGCAGTGTATGCCATGGTGTTCAGTGCTGGGGTGTTTTATCTGATGACAGTATTTCGCGGCGGACTGGAAACGGCCAAGGCTGAACATGTTGATTCAGATGTTGAAAAAGCTCAACGGCCAATATCTGCTGCCAATGCCAATTTAGAAGGAGGTCTGTGATGGATCAGCCATTCGATTTAGTAGTTATCTGGGCCGGAATTATTGGCTTTGCGGTAATGATGTATGTATTGATGGATGGATTTGATCTGGGGCAGGGCATTTTGTATCCCTTCGCCCCGGATGATCATTCACGCGACATTATGATGAACTCTGTGGCACCGGTATGGGACGGCAATGAAACCTGGCTGGTGTTAGGCGGTGCGGGATTACTGGCTGCCTTTCCACTGGTTTATTCGGTGTTTCTGCCTGCCTTATATATAGGCGTGTTTTTGATGTTGGCAGGCTTGATTTTCCGTGGCGTTGCGTTTGAATTTCGCTTTAAGGCGAATACCACCAAATACTTATGGGATTGGGCCTTTGCCGGTGGTTCGTTTGTGGCAGCATTTGCACAGGGAGCTGTGGTCGGGGCCTATGTTCAGGGGTTTGAAACCAGTAACTTTGTGTATGTCGGTGGTGCATTGGACTGGTTAACGCCCTTTACTGTTATTACTGGCTTAGGTCTGGTCGCAGGTTATGCCTTATTGGGCAGCACCTGGCTGATTATGAAAACGGAAGGTGAACTGCAACAGTGGGCATACAAAATTACCCCAATTTTGTTGATAGCGGTATTGGCGGTGTTTGGTGTTGTCAGCTTATACACACCGTTTGTTGATCAAGGCGTACTCAACCGGTGGTTTAATGGCGTTTCAATCATCTGGTTATTGCCAATATTAGCGCTTTACTGTGCCTTTCTGGTGTTCCGCGCTGTAAAAAAACAACAGGAAGGCATGCCGTTTGTGGCAACCATGGGATTGTTTTTATTCACCTATCTCGGCCTGCTCGCCAGTAAATGGCCTTATCTGGTGCCACCCGATTACACGCTATGGGATGCCGCCTCGGCCTATGAATCACAACTGTTCCTGTTGCTGGGGTTCCTGTTTGTGATTCCGTTTGTACTGGGCTATATCGCCTGGTCATACTATATTTTCCGTGGCAAGGTGAAAGGTGGTTATCACTAATTCCTAGTCACGACCGCCCAGACAAATTGCTTCCAACACGACGCAAATGCTGAAATTTAGGTACTCTTCCTAAGCAGGTACCAACGTTGTTGGAGGCAGTTGGTCTTAATACCCTGCGGAATGCGTCTGTACCATAGCGTTTGAAGACATTCGCGCACGCGCCTTAATACAGGCGTATTTTCAGTTATTGAATAGGCGGCTATGAAAGATCAACAGGCCCTGAATAAAGCCGGACGTTTCTTACTAAAACAGCTTACCCAAAAGCAGCGAAGCAGATTGCTTCTGGCTGTTTTTATGGGCGTGTTGGCGACCGTTGCAATGATTATGCAATGGTATGCTCTCCCACAACTGACCTATGATTTAATCATCCAGCAGCAACCACTCGTTGAGCAATCCATGTTGATTTTGCTGATGGTGCTGAGTCTTATTTTACGAACGGTACTAATCAGAGCTCAGGAGCATTACTCCCAACTGGGCAGTCTGCATGCCCGAGAATTTTTACGGGAGCAGGTCCTCAATGGTTGGCGACAAACCAGTGCGTTAATCCATAGTCAACGTTCTCCCGGTGCAGCGGCCAGCCAGTTGATTGAAGATGTTGAGTCGATGGATGGCTATTTCGCCCGATTCTGGCCGCAACAATTGCTGGCATTGCTGACACCGCTGTTGATTTTAATAGTGGTGTTTTATTACAACTGGCTGGCTGCACTGTTTTTACTGGTGGCGGCACCGTTAATTCCGTTATTTATGATGCTGATAGGTTGGGGAGCTGAAGCGGTCAATCAACGCTTTTTTTACCAACGCCAGCGTCTGGCCGGACATTTTCTGGATCGCGTCAAACATCTCACCACGTTAAAACTGTTTGCAGCAGAGAATGAGGCTTTAACAGAAGTCGAAGAGAGGAGTCAGGATTATCGTCAGGTCGTGATGAAAACCCTGAAGCTGGCCTTTCTCTCATCTGCCGTTCTGGAGTTCTTTACCAGCGTCGCCATTGCCAGTATTGCCATCTATATAGGTTTTGCTCTGTTTGGCTCCATCACCTGGGGCCCGGCGGCAGATATCACATTATTCAGCGGTTTATTTATTCTGTTGCTGGCCCCCGAGTTTTTTCAGCCCTTACGAAATCTATCCCAGTTCTATCATGACCGTGCCGCGGCAATGGCAGCCGCCTCACATATTGCGAAACATTTACCCGACGACGCTACTAAGTCTCCAGCAGAGGATGTTTTTGAACTCACTGCAGACGATTCCTCTTCGATGTTAATTGCCACCGATCTGTGTATCGGTTATCAGCCTGGGGATGTTCTTCAGGACCCTATCAATCTTAAGTTGAGTAATGGGCAGTGTCTGGTGATTAACGGTCCATCCGGCTGTGGCAAGACCACGCTATTGCATACCTTGGCCGGTTATCTGCCTCCGTTATCCGGCAAAGTGCTTTTAAATAACCAGCCGATGGGAAAGGAAGCGATTCGTTATCTGCCTCAAAAACCGTGGATCATTAACGGCAGTTGGGCAGATAACCTTGCCGTATTGGCCCCAGATGCAACCGAAAAGGAAATGCATAAGGTATTAAGTCAGCTAGGTTTTGAAAGTTTAATTTTATATAGAAACAAAGGTTTAGACAGTCAACTTAATGAACATGGTGAAGGACTGTCAGGAGGGCAATTGCAACGTCTGGCACTGGCAAGAGTGTTACTTTCACCAGCACCATTGGTATTGCTTGATGAGCCGACGGCCAGTTTGGATGCAGAAAGTCGTCAATATGTTCTGGCGGCGCTTACTGCATTAAAACCGCAGTGTATTTTAGTAATTTCCAGCCACGATGCCGATGTCTTGGCACTAGCCGATCACCAGTTGCAGTTTGCCCGTCGGGAGAATGACTAACGATGTCTAGCCATTCTCAAAATAGTGTTGCGCCACTCAAGTTCTGGTTAATCAAAGTGCTGCAAAACCAGAAAAAGCGCTTAATCATCTCTTTACTACTGGCTTTATTAACGGCTATTTCCGCCATGGGGTTATTAGCGTTGTCTGGTTGGCTGATTACGGCTACGGCCATCACCGGTCTGGCGATAACCGCTGGCACTGCCGTCTTGTTGGATATCTACCGACCGGGTGGAGGCATTCGGTTTTTTGCGTTAAGTAGAACAGTGGGACGGTATTTTGAACGTCTGCATAGCCACGATATGGTGTTAAGAGTCATTGCCGGATTTCGACTAACCCTGTTTATCGGCCTGATGGACTTGCCGGTTCAGCTACTGCGAAATACTCAGGATAGTGAATGGCTGAGTAGGTTAACTACGGATCTGGATAATCTCGATAGCCTGTTATTAAAGTTACTGTTACCCCTAATGGTTGTGCTATCCAGCGTGCTATTCCTTGCTGTGTTTATCAGTTTTTTCTGGTTAACGCTGGGGCTGGTTTTTGGGGTTGTCACGCTGTTGTTGGGGAGTATTTATTTCAGCTTTTTTACCCGGAAAACCTCGCAGATAAGTAGCGATTATGCCCGGCAGATTAACCAGGCCCGCTCACAAACCATAGAGCATCTTCAGGGCCAGCTGGAACTTCAGGCGGCGCATCTGCAACAAGCGGAGCAAGCAAGATTAGTCAGTTCATTGAGTGAGATTGGCGAGTCACAGCTAAAACTGAATCGACATATTGCCAACGCACAGTTAATAGTGAATATCTGCCATGGGCTGCTGGTCATCGCCGTAGCAATTGCAGCGTTATTTGCTTACCAGAATCAGCTTTTCAGTGGACCGGTCGCCGTCATGTTGTTTCTGGCCGTATTTGGATTGGGTGAGTTACTGTTAAACCTGCCAGGCCAGCTGGGGCAGTGGGGCAGAACACGTTATGCCGCTGAACGCCTACAACCCCTGGCAGAGCATTCAGCTTCAGATAAATTGACGCTGGCAGAGCTTGAACGATTGTCGATGATGGTGGCAGATTACCCCAAAGTTATCAGTAGCATAGACACCGCTTTTGCTTTTGAACTTAATCCATCTGAATGTCTGTTAATCAGTGGCCGTTCTGGAAGCGGCAAGTCGACAATAGCCAATATAATGGCAGGCCTTGAAATACCAGACTCATTTATAACGCCATATCAGTTGTTGATAAACGGCATTCCATTGCGAATCGACCAAACACAAGCTTGGCATAAGCAGATTGGTTATCTGACTCAGCAAAACAGCATTATCGCCGCAACGTTATATAGCAATCTGACACTGGGGCTGGATGAAGTCGACGAACAACAACTTTGGAAGGCACTGACTTTAGTCGAGTTGGATGATTGGGCCAAACAACTGCCAGCTGGATTACACAGCTGGTTGGGTGATACCGGAAGCCAACTATCAGGTGGTCAGGCCCGAAGGATCTGTCTGGCAAGACTTTTATTAAAAGAGTCGAAACTGATCTTGCTGGATGAGCCATTTAACGGCATTGATGTAGAGATGGCAGAACGCATCTGGCAGTGTTTGTATCCGCAATGGCAGGATAAAATGCTTATCGTGCTGATGCATGAAAGGCCAGCGTTTTTCCCAGCAGTTGATAATAAGCAAATGTTTGAAATCAATCTGGATTAAAGATAATCGGTTATCCATAAAAATTTTAACTGGCGCACACTTTTGTCATTCCATGTCGATTGAGCGTTGCCTGTGTCTTTGCTCTTGAATTACTATTTCTGGTAATTGAAAGGACTTCAAGAAGAAAAAAATGGAATTTCGTCATGGAAGACGAGCACCCTATCTTCGGGTAGGGGCGTTTGTTATATGGAATTTATTTTCTCTAGCAGCTTATGCTGGTGCTACGGTTATCGATCGTGCCGCACAAGAGCAACTGCTACAGCAAGAGCGCGAGCGTCAGCTTCGCGAGCAACAGGAAATCTCTCCTGATGTACGAATACCAAATCCAGCTTCTCCGCCAGAGCTCCTCGTTTATCCAGACAGTGAATCTCCCTGTTTTTCTATCACCAATGTCTCACTGATTGGAGAAAGCGCTGCAGAATTTCAGTTTGCTTTATCTGCCGTAACGGATGGCAATGATTCCGCCATAGGAGGTTGCCTTGGGGCACAAGGCATTAATGTCGCAATGAGCCGTATTCAAAATGCCATTATTGCGCGGGGCTTTGTAACTACCCGGGTGCTGGCAGCTCCACAGGATATTAAATCCGGTTTATTACAACTTACGGTGATACCCGGCAGAGTCAGGAAGGTTCACTTTGCTGAAGGCGTATCTGCAAGAGCGACCAGATGGAATGCGATCCCTGTTCAACGCGGAGACATTCTGAATCTGCGGGATATTGAGCAAGGTCTGGAGAATTTTAAACGAGTACCCACTACTGAAGTCGATATCCAGATAGAGCCGGCAGAAGGGCCAGATGCTGTGCCTGGTGAAAGTGATGTGGTGATTCAATATCAGCAGCGTTTTCCATTTCGACTGACTATCAGCGCTGATGATGCCGGGTTCGATTCCACCGGAAAATATCAGGCTGGCGTTACCTTGTCTGGTGACAATTTACTGATGCTCAATGACTTGTTCTACGTCAATTCCAACCATGATCTGGGTGGGGGCGAATCAGGCAAACGTGGATCTGACGGCCAGACTATTCATTATTCGTTTCCCGTTGGTTACTGGTTATTCGGCTTGAACACTTCCAACTATGACTATCATCAAGTGGTGTCCGGTATTAATCAATCCTACACCTACAGTGGTCACAGCCAAAACTCGGATATCAAGGCCAGTCGTCTCATATATCGCAATGCTATCAATAAAACCTATCTTTCATTTCGCGGGTTCTTCAGAAAATCCTCTAACTACATAAACGATACAGAAATTGAAGTGCAAAGACGCCGTACCGCGGGCTGGGAGTTCGGTTTCCGTCAAACCTGGTATTTAGGACAATCGCTGCTGGATTACAAATTAGCTTACAAGCGGGGGACTGGAGCAATGAATGCTCTCAAGGCGCCTGAAGAAACCTTTGATGAAGGGACTTCACGTATGGAAATACTGACGGCTGACCTCGGTTTCGACTTGCCATTTTCTGTTAAAGCTCCATGGGGTGAGCAGGCTCTGCGTTACTCAACCCAATTTCGTGGCCAATATAATTTCACACCATTAACACCACAGGATCGCCTGTCTATCGGTAATCGTTACACCGTTCGGGGCTTTGACGGTCAATGGAATTTAAGTGCGGATAACGGCTGGTTCTTACGTAATGACCTAAGCGCATTGATCGGCAATACGGGGCAGGCAGTTTACTGGGGGCTGGACTATGGCGAAGTCGGCGGTCAATCCAGTGATCTTTTACTAGGTAGGCAGCTGGCAGGAATCGTAATGGGGTTAAGAGGGGTCTTTGGCGGATTTAGTTATGACGTGTTTATGGGAAAAGCACTTAAAAAGCCCAGAGGGTTTGAAACAGCTAGTACGGCAACAGGTTTCAATTTGAACCTGACCTTTTGATTTATGTTTCGTTGAATCATCTGAGATAAGGGATTAACAAGATGAACAAAAATAAATTCAGGGTGGTGTTTAACAGAGCACGCGGTTTGATGATGGTGGTTGCAGAAAACGTCGGATGTCACTCTTCGGGAAGTAACCCTATCGTACCAACAACACCTTGCGCTATGGTCCTCGCCACTCTGCGCCCATTGATTTTCTCAATGCTTGTCATCAGTAGTCTGGTAATAATGACAAGCCCAACCTATGCAGACATCATTGCCGATCCAAATGCCCCAGCCAATCAGCAACCGATTGTTAATGAAACAGCAAATGGCTTGCCACTGGTCAATATTCAGACCCCCAGTGCTGCAGGTGTCTCACGTAACACCTATCGCCAGTTCGATGTAAAGTCGAAAGGCGCTATCCTCAATAACAGCAATAAAAATACCCAAAC
>NZ_DFTU01000037.1:34975-45702 GCF_002379485.1 Methylophaga sp. UBA4204
TAAAAATACCCAAACCCAACTTGGCGGCTGGGTTCAAGGCAATCCCTACCTTGCCGGGGGCACAGCTAAAGTAATATTGAATGAAGTTAACAGTCAAAATCCGAGTTTACTGAACGGTTATATTGAAGTGGCCGGTAGTCGCGCTCAGGTTGTTATTGCCAATCCGGCAGGTATCAGCTGCAGTGGTTGTGGCTTTATCAATGCGAATCGCGCCACGCTGACGACGGGGAAACCCATCCTGAATAATGGCAATCTGCTTGGTTATCGCGTCGGTGGCGGGAAGATTAACTTTTTAGGGAATGGACTCGATACTTCACAAACTAACTTTACCGACGTGATTTCACGCGCAGTGGATGTGAACGCCGGTATATGGGCTAACAGTCTTAACATTACTACGGGTACGAACCAGGTCAATGTCGATAGTAATGGTCATCAGACCGACGTAAGCAGTATTGCTCCTGATGCAGGAACTGCTGTCCCTGCTTTTGCAGTTGACGTTGCTGCCTTGGGAGGCATGTATGCAGGCAAAATTCACATGGTTGGGACAGAAGCTGGTGTGGGAGTAAATAACGCCAGCGATATTGGCGCAAGCGTTGGCAGTGTCAGTATCACTGCCGACGGGGTGCTGCAAAATACAGGCGCTATCAGTGCTAAAAGCAATATCCAGTTGGATGTCGCAGGTCTGGAAAGTGATGGCAGCGTTACAGCAGATGGTGACATTAGCATCAACCTGGCTTCTGATTATATTCACACCAGTGAGCTGCAAGCAGGCGCTAATCTTAACTTACATACCAGTGGTGATATCACCAATCAATCGACCATAATTGCAAGTCAATCGCTACACCTTAGCGCCAACAACATCGACAATACGGTGAATGGGGAGATAGCTGGCCTTGATACTAATATTACCGCCGCTGACACGATCACAAACAACGGCATGATTGATGGCGTAAATACACTGATCAACGCAGACAATCTGTTTAACAGTCAAACCGGTAGCATCTTTGGCGATCAAATCGGCATTCAAGTCGCCCAACTTGGCAATGATGCAGGGGCTGTGATCGCCGCCCGTGATCAGCTTGATATCGGTGCTGTGAGCATCGAAAATCGCAATGATAGTTTGATATTCAGTGCAGTCGATCTGGCAATTGCTGGTAGTCTGGATGGGGCTAATCAAGCTATTGGAGCAGCAGATTCACTCATCAATGAAGGTGCGACTATCGAGGCATTAGGTAATGCAGCTTTGACCATAGCTAATTTACAAAACTTGAATGCCGAACTCATTACCGAAGTTGTTCAAACTGGAAGCGGTAGTTTTGATCGATTTACACCACGAGGGGCGAGTGTCATTTATGAAACCTCTGACTATTCTGGAGCCCATATTGGTAACGTTCATGTTGAATGGCGTTCAGCAGGGTCATACACATTCCGCGAATACACACGCTATTTAGGTACAAAAAGATTCTACGAAACACAAATCGTATCCTCAGCTCCTGGTCAGATTCTCTCGGGTGGCGATATGTTTATCAGCGGCTCCGTGATTAATAGTGATAGCCAAATCATCGCGGGTGGCAACCTTGATGTTACTGGCGCCTCAGTACAAAACCTGAATTCAGAAGGCCGGACCACCACAAGCTATAGCGGCACGGCTTATTATTACGATTGGGACGGCAACGACAATGATTACGATGTTGATGTTATAGGCCCTTACAATCCAGCCAACCAAGTCGTGACGTATAACCTTGCCACTACACAATTGGATGGTAATACCGTTCCAGCGGGCAGTGGCACTACAGTTAGCTCGGCGGCATTACCGATTGTCACCAGCAACTTATTTCAACCCGCCCCTAATGTTGCAGCAGATTATCTGATTGAAACCAATCCACGCTTTGCCAATTATCGCTCTTGGTTAAGTTCTGACTACATGTTGCAGCAGCTGACATTCGACCCTGCAACGACTCAAAAACGTTTGGGCGATGGTTTCTATGAACAACGTCTGGTGCGTGAACAAATAGCCCAACTAACAGGCCGTCGATTCCTTGATGGACACGCTACTGATGAAGCGCAATATCAGGCGTTGATGACATCGGCCCTCACACAAGTCAGTGATTTACAGCTTATTCCGGGTGTGGCACTTTCAGCCGAGCAGATGGCTCAGCTCACCAGCGATATTGTCTGGCTGGTTGAGCAAACAGTCACGCTCCCTGATGGAACAGTTACTCAAGCCTTGGCACCTCAGGTGTATATAAGGCCACAGACAGAGGACATGCAGCCGACCACCGGTTTGATGGCAGGCAACACGGTCACCATGAATCTCACTGCGAATGTGACCAATGAGGGGACGATTGCAGGTCGCGACATAGTGGAGCTGAATGCTGACAATATCAATAATCTGGGCGGTCAGATTGTGGCTGATTCGACGTTATTAAAAGCCAAAAATGATATCAACAACATTGGCGGTCAAGTCATAGCAGGAGATGCCATGCTGTTGGATGCTGACAATGACATTAACCTTCGAAGCACAACACAAAGCAGCAAACAAAGAGAAGGCGCCAGCAGTTTTAGTCGTACAAATATAGATCGTGTTGCCGGACTGTATCTCAGCAATCCCGATGCCATTCTTGTTGCATCAGCAGGTAATGACGTTAACTTGATGGCTGCCAGTATCGTTAATCAGGGTGAAGGGGGCATCACACAAATTAACGCTGAAGAAAACATCAATCTTGGCACAGTGCAGATTGCCGAACAGAACAGCAGCATTCGTAATGCGAAAAACTATGTAAAACATGGCGGCACGCAGGAGATTGGCAGCGATATTCAAACAACGGGCGATATTAGCTTCAATGCAGGCAATGACGTTAATGCAACTGCCGCTAGCATTACCAGTGAAGCTGGCGCAATCAATGTCACTGCTATGCAAGATATCAACATCATCGAAGGCCGTGAAACCAGCAACTTCGATACGGCACGTAAGGTAAAACGAAGCAGCACCTTCAGCAGTAAAACCAAGATTCAACGAGATGTGTTTAAAGCAGACAACAGCATCAGTAGCACCATTAGTGGTGATACCGTTATGTTAGAAGCTGGTAACGATCTGAACATCCGTGGCAGCAATATCATCAGTGATAATGGCACCGTATTAAACGCTGGAGATAACGTGAATATCACTGCTGCCAAGGATACAGCTTACGAATTTCATATGCGTAAAACCAAAACGAGTGGCCTAAGTACCAGTGGTGCCAGTGTCACCCTGGGTTCCAGCTCACTGAATACAACCCAGACTCACAATAGTACAAATCAAACTGGCAGCACCGTGGGAAGTGTTGAAGGTGATGTGGCAATAGAAGCAGGCAAGCGCTACACCCAAAAAGCCAGTGAGGTTCTAGCCCCGCAAGGCAATATCGATATCAGCGCCCAACAGGTGAATATCCTTGCCGGGCAAAATACCCGTGATACAACCCATGAAACTAAATTCAAACAAAGTGGCTTAACGCTTGCCGTTCAAAGCAGTGCATTTAACCTTGCACAAAATGTTGTAGATACCACACAGCACACTTTAAAAAGCGAAGGTAGTCGAAACAAAGCGTTGAACGCACTACAAACTTATGCCAATAGCGCAACACTCATGGAACAAGGCGGTGCAGCCATTGATGCCATCAATGCGGGCGAGATTAAGGATGCAGCTTCTTCGGCAGGCATCAAATTGAGTATTAGTGTTGGTAGCAGCAACAGTGAAAGCTCTAGCAGCTCTAGCCTAACTTATAACCAAGGCAGTTTAGTGAAGGCCGGTGGTGATGTCAGTATCAAAGCAACTCAGGATGACTTAACTATAGTGGGGAGTCATATTGCAGCAGATAAAAATGTCACCCTCGATGCTTCACGAAACATCAACTTGATCGCCAGTGCCGATAAAGAAACCAATCAAAGTAAAAACAAATCCAGTAGTGCCAGTATTGGAGTTTCTATTGGAATCGGCGGTGAGGGAACAGGTTTAAGCCTCGATCTGGCAGCCAGCCGAGGTAAAGGAAAAGCCAATAGTGACAGTCTGACTTACAACAATACACAGGTTTCTGCTGGAGAAACACTTGCTCTGAATTCTGGCAACGACACAAATTTAATAGGTGCCAATGTTAGCGGAAAACGAGTGATTGCCGATGTTGCGGGAGATCTTAACATTGAAAGTGTGCAGGATACCGCGACCAGCAAGGCTAAACAAAGCAACACTGGTATAAGCATCAGCATACCCATCGGAGCTGGTATTGCTGGCGGCAGCATTAGCAATAGCAAACAAAAAAGTAACAGCAATTACGCGAGTGTTTATGAGCAAAGTGGTATCAAAGCGGGAGGAGAAGGATTTGATATCATCGTCGCTGGTAACACAGATCTTAAGGGCGCAGTGATGGAAAGCGCTGCCTCTTCAGACAAAAACCAACTCATTACCAGTACTTTGACTGTAAATGATATCCAAAACCATATGGATGCTGAGGCCAGCTCTCAAGGTCTAACACTCAGCAGTGACATGCTAACCAGTAAATATGCTGCCGCTAAGGGGCTTGCTAGCAATTTACAGAATCATGGCGAAGCAGATATTAAGGACAGCAGCACAACACTGAGTGCGATAAGTCCGGCTAGCATCACAATTACCGACGAAGCCGCCCAAATAGAATTAACGGATAAAAATACTGAAGAAACCCTTGCATCATTAAATCGAGATACCTCAGATACAAATCGCGTTCTGGAAAGACCGGATATGGAGGTTTTACAAGAAAAAGCACAGCAGGAACAAGCGGATAAACTGCTACTTTCTGCAACGATTTCAACATTTACTGATGAAGCATTTAAAAAAATGTTTTTGGCCAAAGCTAAAGTTTTTGAAGTTGAAAGGGATGATGAAGGAAATGTTGTTCGAGACAGTGAAGGCAAACCCATATTGCACGAAATAGATGAGGCTGAAAAATTCAAATTAAAATCAACTGGAGAAAACAAGAAGCTTAATGTATTTACTAATGGTCTTTTTAACGATGAATCGGCAGCTGGAGCTTATTCCGTTCAAATGGCCGAGGCACCAGTTGGCGAGAAGGTTTATCTGGTCCATTTTCCAGACACAAATAATTTTCTTTCAGAACTGCTTGTAGCGGGGTATCAGAAAGGTTTAGAAAGTGCTGCATTGGGAAACACTAATGCTACACAAGAAATTATAAATCTGTCCCAAATATATGGGCAGGACGGACTTAATTTGACTGGTCATAGTCGTGGATCGATGACGATTGGTAATGCTATGGAAACACTTCAAACCATGGGCTTAGTTGAGCCCCTTAGTAATACAAACATAAAGTTTGTGGGACCAGCATATTCTGCTCAAGAGGCAGCTAACTCCTTAGATACTTTAAGCGGCGGCAACCAGACTTCAGTTGAGTTACAAAATCATATGGCGGATTTTGTGGGAAGATTAATAGGCGGTAATCAAACCACTTATGGGGAAGTCCCTGAAGGAAGTAATTTAATAAAAGAATGGATCAACATATTTGGACAGTCAACTTCCGCCCATGGTTGTTATGGTGTTGGAAGCAGGGCCTGCATAAAACAATATGGAGCACCATCTTCGATAAACATCCCGGCTACTACAACAATAGGAACGCAATAATGTTGAAGAATACCTTGCTTGTTTTGTTCTTTTTACTAGTTGGTTGTACTCAGTACAGTATTCGCAATATTGATAAGCCACCACCGGAAGATTATCAAATGTGGAAAAAATCTAATAAGTCACAGCTTGATGTAAAAAAAGCATTATTGGAGTGTGGTGCTATAGCTCCTAGCACTCTGGGTTGGCCTTATAGAAAAGCATATGAGAAAACTGGTGTTATTGAAGAAGATGAACAATTTAATCATGGTTTTTTAGTGGATAAGTGCATGATAAAAGCGGGCTTTATTCAGCAAAATACAAATTGGACGCTTAATGAGGCATGTACTGACACACGCTATCGTAACTACCCCGCCTGTCAACCAAACGCTGTCATCCCATCACCATCTGTAGAGAGGCGGATAAATAGTTGGTATTGCAAAGTAAAAAGTGATTATAACTACTGCCTAACTCATGCACTTGCGCCCAAGCTTTGTAGTCGTGAGAAAACAAAAAATCCTCCACCTGAATGTTTAGCAGATGACTGACATCAGTATGTACTTATCAAAAAGGATTTCTACCCAAGAACGTAATTAACACCCTAGTTAAATTATTTTGATTTAAGGATGAATCATGAAAAAAAACATTCTAAGACTGACTCTTTTCACCCTGCTTTTTAGCCTTGTTACTGGCTGTTACACATCTACTAAATTATCTGCCCAAAAACGTCCAAACCCTTATTCAGATCAGATGAGATCAATCATGGAAATTACTGATTCAACTGATCTGTATTTTCTTGAAGTACCCAGCCCAGGCAACTTGATTTCAGAAAAACTCATGCTGGCAACGTTCGAAATGGGCCAGTCAACGGTGGCGATAGACCAACTTGTTCAATTACTTTCCTCAGGTACAGAGCTTTCAGTGGGTATTTTAGGTAAAAGTCAGGCACTCAATGTTGCAACGGTAAAAAGTGCGTTGATAAAAACCAAAGACAAGCCAGTTTCTGCAACTACTATCTTTTTGGTGGCTAATAAAAAACAGCAGGAAATATTAGGCAATGTGAATCCCCATCAAGACATTAATTTGGTCTACGTCGATAAGGAATTGCTGCCAGAAGTCTCTTCTTCATGGCGCTCAACAGACCACACCGAAGAATATCCCGATAGAGCAACACAACTGCAACGGGATGTGCAAAATCAGAGTAATCACGAGATAAGTGATCTGTTGCGTAACACCTCTCCAAAAACTAGATGAGAACTATTAATAAATTCCCAATTGAGTATCTATTTGCAATAAATTTAAGGATGAAAAATGCATTTACTAAAAATATTTCTAGTTTTGTTATTAATTCTCTCAAGCATGAGCTGTGCGACTGTTTCCCATCAACAACAACTAAATTATAAGGGTAATAAAGCATACCTTTCTGGGCGTTATCAGGAAGCACTTCAAAGTTATGAAAAAACACTGAGGGCGGCAAATAAAAATAGAGACCAGCAATATATTGCCATTGCAATGTATGGTTTAGGAAGAACAAATATTAAGCTTTGTAGATTGGATGAAGCTGAAAAATGGTTGAAACAATCCATTATTGTTCGTGAAAAGGTGGCTGATAATGATGAAGCAAAGATTACACAAAATATATCAGAACTTGCCAGATTATATAGTGCTCAACAGCGTTACTTAGAAGCCAATGTTCTTTTTGAAAGGTCTTTACCGTTACTTTATCAAATGAAGGCTGATCACTCAGATCCGATTGAACTTGCAAATCATCTTGATGAATATGAAAAGTCCCTTCGTCAAACAGGACGGCTGTCAGAGGCAGATGTTATTGCCAAAAAAAGCAAAGAATTGAGGCAAAACAATCCTGGAAAGACCGCACTGTTTAGGCCTGATCCAATACCACAAAGCTGTTTTTCATCAATTGACCAGTGAAATAAGGAAATGCAACTCGGGGCAGAAGCAATGGGAAGACTCACTAATGAATAGGCTGAATGTATGCGAGATAAAGGATATGTTTATTTAGAGTATTGCGATGAGTGATGACTGTACCCGTAAAAATTAAATCATAACTCCTTTTATAACCAGAACATTATGGCTGATCTATCGGCTATAGATTCCATTAATTATGGGTGGTAATTGATTCAAATAATAATGTGAAAATCACACAGCAAGCCGAGTAAAAGTAGGCCCATATGTTCTGAGATAAAAGTAAGTATGAAAAGGGTGATCAACTTTTCCCTGACACAAATATTTTAATCAACAAGAAATGGAAATCACTATATGAAAAAGCAGCCACTATTAATTTCACTGTCACTCAGTCTTAGCGTGGTACTAACCCAAGGATGCTCAAACACAAGTATCAATAGCAAGATTGATCATGATTGCCCATACCCACCAAAAGAGAACTTAATAAATGGTCATCTAAAACCCGTGAACGGCGTAACACTGAAATGCCAAGTGAAAAATTTTACCAATAGGATGTCTTGCATTGAAATCATGGATGAAGAAGATGAAGGGTTACTTTGTAGCAATGGAGCAAAGAAAGCTTTATTTGTCTTTGATAAGAACGACATTTTTAAAAATTATAAATTCTATTAATTCTTCAAGGTATTAACTTATTTCAATTGAGTATGACTACCTTGATTTTCCTCCTGAAGTATGGAGCTCAGTGTTTATTTACAATACTGAAGAGAAAATTAATGATTCATAATGGAAAAAATGGTATCAAAAATATTTATTAGATTTTCTTGGTTAATACTTATCATTTTTTTGTTTTCCTCCTGTGCTACAAATGGATATCATGGTGGGTGGTAAAAAAAAGAAATCAAGGGGTCAGCCAACTTGATTTGGTTTCATTCCGTAAACTGATGTAATAAAGTAACCAAAACCTTATCGCTACAAGGATGTAACGACATGGCAAGACTTCCTCGATTGGTTCTACCCAGTCAGCCTCTGCATATCATGCATCGAGGCAATAATCGTCAAAACATATTTGAAAAAGAAGGGGATATGGCTCGTATTCTCCATGATATTGGAGAGTCATTAGATAAAGTCAACTGCCAGCTTCATGCCTATGTCATCATGACAAATCACCTGCATTTACTCCTTTATCCTTGGTCCAGCTATCACCACAATGCACTTGGCGAAGAAGATCAGTTGAAAACAGAGCATCCAATTTATCTTGCGTTGGCAGCTACCAAAGTAGAAACAGCTACTGGTTATAAATTCATTATGGACAAAACGACGTTAGGGAAAGAAAATCAACAAATTACTGATGCCACTCTTCGGGGATAGGCACTGGGCTATGAAAACTTTCAACATTGGGTCTGCAAGCAAACGGATAGACATACAGTCTTAAAACCTCACGGAGGGGATCGGAAAAGTTCGAAATATCAAAATCAAGTTGGCTGCCCCCTTGTTGAGTGATTACCAAAACAAGCTAATCCCTTGAGTCAAGGGCATTTAAGAAGGCCTTTAAACGGAACAAAAACACTTGACTTTGTTTCGTGCCTCAACAAAAGTGTGGCCAACTATTTTTGTCCGCTTAAGGCGGCGTTAGGACAGTTAGGAGAGAGCATGGCGATTCAATTACCCATTGTCGATTTCTCCCCAGAACAACGCGACCTGTGGAAGCGCGTGGTTGATCTGTGGGCATTATCGAAGGTAAGGGAGGAGGGCCAGATTCGCTCCACACTCCATCCCGACTATGTAGGTTGGGACATGAGCGCCCCGCTCCCGCACGACCGAGATGCAGCAGTTCACTCGGTATCCGGTGAATCTCCAGAATTGCGCGGGTACGAACTTCATCCTCTGAGTGTTCAGGTTTACGAGGGAAAAGTGGGGGTCGTTCATTATTCCTACTCCGCGATGGTCGTCCCCAAAAATGCAACGCCCATCAACGTCACCGGCAGATGGAGTGAGGTCTACCTCATGCAGGGTGGAACATGGATCATGATCTCTGTCAGTGGCAGACCTGATGTATCGAAGGAACGCGATAGTGCAACATCGGCCTAACCACGTCGTGAACTCGGACGGCCAACTGCGCCGCGCTCCGTTGGGTGTCGGTTACGCTGAGCGTTATGATACCAAAAATGAAGATCGTAGCTATTACCGAATATGATAAGTGTCATTCACAACTTAACTCGCCGTAAGATCGGGAAGAAAGTATGAATATTCGTCCAGCAGGTGGAGGTGAATTAGAAGCTCTATTTGAGATACATCGCACGGTATTTTACTCGCACATTCATCAGATTTTTTTGGGGGGGGGAATGGCAAAAAGCTAATTTCGCGAGTGAGCTCGAATCGTCGACTACATTAGTTGTCTCGATCAATGGCCTAATCGTTGGTTATGTTCAGTTCTGCATAGATGGCGGGAGGATTTATGTGCAAAATATTGCTCTTATAGCGGACTATCAGAATAAAGGGATTGGCACTCATCTACTTAAGAAACTACAGTCAAAGGCTGCTGCCAACTAAGTACCGCTAGAGCTTAAGGTTTTTCGAACGAATTCACCTGCACTGCGATTCTATGAACGTCTTGGCTTTGAGAAAATATGCAACACAGATAAAAATATTCAAATGTCTTGGAAAGCGATCTAACCAATGCTGGAAAGGGACGCTACTAGAGTTAGTTAGTGCAAAATCTAGGGGACGTTCAAGCCATTGCCTGCGCGGTAATTTCGATTGAACGTTGCCGCTTTGAGGTATCAAAGATGTCTGAGACGATCATTAATTCGTCGGCTTGCGTTTTCTCGATAAGATTTTGCAAGCCGCTTTGAACCGTCTCATGGCTGCCAATGACACTGCAATCCAGCATTTGTCCTGCCTGGGCCTTTTCCTGAGGCGACCAGTAGGTTTCTATATCTTCGATAGGTGGCTGCATTAAGCCGCGAGTACCGCGAAAGAGGTTAGTGAAGGACATTAGCTGTGATGTTGCGAGGTAGCGAGCTTCCTCATCTGTTTCAGCCGCGATGACATTGACTCCAACCATAGCGTATGGCTTATCCAATTGTGCTGAAGGTTTGAAATTCATCCGATAGACCTCAAGTGCTTGATAAAGCGCTTGTGGGGCAAAATGCGAGGCAAAGCCGTAAGGCAATCCCAGACT
>NZ_DFTU01000037.1:45770-50100 GCF_002379485.1 Methylophaga sp. UBA4204
AAGGCAATCCCAGACTCGCCGCCAGTTGTGCACCAAATAGGCTGGAGCCCAATATCCAGATAGGCACATTACTTCCCGAACCGGGTACTGCCTCTATTTGTTGGGCGGCTCCTTTGGGTGCAAGAAAAGCCTGTAATTCCTGCACATCCTGTGGGAATTTGTCAGCATTGGCTGGATTTCGGCGCAAAGCCCGTAAGGTCATTTGGTCGGTGCCGGGAGCACGGCCCAACCCAAGATCGATACGACCGGGAAATAGCGCTTCCAATGTCCCAAACTGCTCAGCAATTATATATGGCGCATGATTAGGCAGCATGATGCCACCGGATCCCACGCGGATGGTATTTGTCCCAGCAGCGATATGGCCAATGACGATGGAGGTGGCGGCTGTTGTCACCCCAGGCATATTATGATGCTCTGCTACCCATATGCGTTTGTATCCCAGTCGCTCAGCATGCTGCGCATAAGTCCGGGCATCATTAAGAGCCGTTCGGCGATCAGACCCTTCGCGTACACGACCAAGTTCTAAAATAGATAGTGGAATCATATGGAACTACACCTTATTTTGTGTTGTTGTCACTTACTAGGCTAACTTTTGGGGTCAGGTTTGTAAGACAGTGCTTAAAACCTAAACCTAACGATTAAAGATCAATGGCAAGCAGAAATGTTGCACCTATAAACTAAGAAAATATCTGCGTAAAATGTGTTTAAAAATATAGTCTGTTTTTAAATTTGATCTTTCGCTCTAAGCAATCCGTCACCTAACCCATATCTGATTTTGTCTACGGTTCAACGTATAAATTCAAGAAATAGTGGCTCACTAACTTTAGCGAGAGAAATTCTATTGTTGAGAAGTGGCAAGAAAAGCTGAGCACTAACATGAGTGACAG
This sequence comes from Methylophaga sp. UBA4204, assembly GCF_002379485.1. NCBI lineage: Bacteria > Pseudomonadati > Pseudomonadota > Gammaproteobacteria > Thiotrichales > Piscirickettsiaceae > Methylophaga > Methylophaga sp. UBA4204. The sequence continues at coordinate 46,658 of NZ_DFTU01000037.1, forward strand.
CTGTCAGAGATGCAAACCCTCAAGTGACAATCAGAAAGTGATCCAAAGTTATGCTCAAAGTGTTGATCTGCAATCGGACAAGCTGCCGATGCAAGTGATTAATCAGCGGTCAAGCAGCTTTTTCCCCACCTTAACAGGAGCCCGATGGTAATGCGACCACACCAGCAAACCGACTCTATGGAAACAATCTCCAATCTCGACAATCTTGCAAAGTGTGTAAGTTACTCGTTTATGGACACGCTCAATGCTGATCCTGATGCGACATCAAACGGAGCCGACCACTATCCCCGTCAAGTCTTCTCAGGCCATTATGTTCCTGTCAGTCCAACGCCACTCGAAGATCCCGAGTACGTGGCGCATAGTAAAAACTTGTTTCGCGAACTGGGCTTTGCCGATAGTTTGGCTCAGTCGGCCGATTTCATGCGAGTGTTCTCCGGCAATCTCGCATACGTTCCAGAGCCGATGCGTAAGGTTGGCTGGGCGTGTGGCTACGCATTGTCCATTTACGGTACAGAATACACCCAGCAATGTCCTTTTCAGACCGGTAACGGATACGGCGATGGTCGTGCTATTTCGGTGCTAGAGACCGTCATCAATGGTCATCATTGGGAAATGCAGTTAAAAGGTGGGGGCAGGACGCCATACTGCCGCGGCGCAGATGGACGCGCTGTTTTGCGGTCGAGTGTACGAGAGTTTCTGGCTCAGGAGCACATGCACGCGCTTGGGGTTCCAACCTCGCGGTCTCTGGGTCTTTACGTCTCGAAAACTGAAAAAGTAAAGCGTCCGTGGTATTCAGAAGGTTCACATTCAAGAGATCCGGATACGCTTATATCAGAGCCAGCAGCTATCTCGACAAGGGTCGCACCGTCTTTTATTCGGGTTGGCCAAATTGAGCTATTCGCTCGTCGAGCCCGTAACAATGAACACCCACAAGCAATGGAAGAGCTGGAGCAGATCGTCTTGCACCTCATCGATCGTGAGTATGGAGACGTTATCGACCAAAACCTGAGCACATCAGAAAAAGTATTGATGCTTGCACGCGAGTTCCGAAACCGACTGACGTCACTTGTTGCGAATTGGATCCGTGTCGGCTATTGCCAGGGTAACTTCAACAGCGATAATTGTGCTGCCGGTGGATTCACACTCGACTACGGTCCATTTGGCTTCTGCGAGATGTTTGATCCGTACTACCAGCCATGGACGGGAGGAGGACAGCATTTCGCATTTTTGAATCAACCTGTTGCAGCGGAAAAAAACTTTCACATGTTTTGTACAGCATTGCGTCCGTTGCTGACTTCGCATCAGGACAGTCTGCGACAGCTCGACGAGATACAAAGCAGCTTCGCATCAGTAATGCAGGTGCAAATGGAGAAAATGTGGGCAGCCAAACTTGGGCTGGATACCTTTAACGCGGAGTTATTTAACGAGCTGGTAGCGCTGATGATGCAAACATCGGTTGATTACACCATTTTCTTTCGCGAACTCTCTATGGTGCCCGACGAGATTGGTCCACTCAAAAAAAGCTTTTACAAGAACCCGACCTATAAGCAAGACCCCGAACGGATAAATAAACGCTGGTCAGAGTGGCTCACAAAATGGAAAGCGCTTATCGCTAAGGCCAACACGACAGAGTCTCAGCCATTTTCTCATGAAGAGCTCTCCAACAAGATGAAACAGGTCAATCCAAAATACAGTTTGCGGGAGTGGTTAGTTGTGCCTGCTTATCAGCAAGCGAAGGAGGGGAACTACTCACTCATTCGAGAGCTGCAAGAAGTCATGACAAATCCATACGACGAGCAATCGAAAGACGTAGAGGATAAATTTTACAGGTTGAAGCCACACGCTTTTTTTGAGGTTGGCGGGCTATCGTATTACAGCTGCTCGTCCTGATTTTACGAAAATCCTTCAGGGAATAGCTAATGGCACTATCTGCAAAAGGGGCAATATATAAGGTCGAAAATTCGAGCAAAAAGCGCTTTAGTACTGCTTTGCTTCAGGTTAATGCACTGTTAAAAATGATGTGAGTAATATGATTTTCCTTTAATAACTTGGGTATGGATATGCAAAGATTATTACGGAAAATATTCATCAAAGGTGTAAGAGAACGTTCAGCAGTGAAGGTAGGCTTATCTCAGCACTTTTACAAAATCATCATTATGGTTTCGTGTTTACTCGTATTTCAGCTCGAAATAATTGATCGGTTTTCGTTGAGCTTGTTCTTACCAACATGGGGCGACCTTTTCTTTTTATTTGGCATAACTGCGATTGGAATTATCTTTTATATCGATTTTCAGATGATTAAGTCCAGGATGGAAATGCACATGACTATGAGGCAAGTTCTGCGTTACAGAAGGAGATGCACATAAGTTTAATTGCAACTCGTTCCGACGCTCATGCGTGGGAACGCAAATACAGAACAGCTAAAATTTCAATTACCAAACCCCATATACAAAAAAACGGACCGAAGTCCGTTTTTTTATTTGGCAGAGAAGCAGGGATTCGAAGCCTGGGTAGGCTATAAACCCATGCCGGTTTTAAGATCAGTGAATTCAAACGCTCTTAATCAATGGATTGTGACTACATTGATTTATTTTCGCCTCTCTAGTTGCCACATTAAATGGCTGAAAGCCGTCAAAAAGTAATGGCGATTCAACTCATAATGCAGTTTCACTCGTAACAAAAAATTGTTTCTCCATAGTATCGATATCATCTCGTACGGAAAAACTATGTCCCAACAATTTGGGGGGATCATAAGTTAAATTGAACGAGGTTCTGTTCGAATGCAAAATTCGTTGATAAAAATCTGTGGATAAAAATATGACTAGAGAGGTTTCTGTGTTCCGTGAAATATATGAATCAATTTTAGATATTAATGGTAAAAGAGATTTGTCCATAATTCTTCCTTTTATGTAAGGACTAACGGTAGCCGAGCGGCACGATCTCGCTGTGATTAAGCCTAAGAAGACACAAGGATTTTCGCCGGTCTTGTATGGAGCATGCGGGTAGGGATTAGGTCGCCAATACACTACGCATCTTAAGTAAAAGTAGCTCTCCACCGTGTTCATCGCGCTGAGCTGAGACCTGCCATACCTTGTTCACTGCCGTGCGGATTAATCTGCTAGAGATCTCGTTGCTGATGTTAGCTAGCAATGCGCTGACCGTCTGTGCGTCAACGTACATCGCTATTACTTTATCTCGGCATTTGGCTATTAAGGGAACGTTTTGAGTGCTTGGCACATATCTAAATACATGGGCCGCTGTAAGCAGTTTCTAACAAAGTGGTAGGAATGACATTGTTTAGAACAACGAGATGGCGGAGACAGAATTTGGAGGTGTCAGTATAAAAGGGTTGCATAGACACGCCTGCAACAATTTCTAAATACAGAACAGCTAAAATCGCAATTACCAAGCCTTAGATACAAAAAAACGGACCGAAGTCCGTT
>NZ_DFTU01000037.1:50248-54395 GCF_002379485.1 Methylophaga sp. UBA4204
CAACCGCTCTGCCATCCCTCCAAGACGCGGCATATTACTAGGAATGACTTGTTCTGACAACAGTGAAAGCAAAATTTATATAGCTATTGCCATTTAGAACTTATCCGGTAGGATGATGTCCATTGGATGAACTACCTATCATCAATACTTTACTGAGTAATGGAGAAATAAACTGATGAATTACGATACTCAATCAACAGTTGTGCGTTCGCGCGAATCTGCGCTGCAAACCAACAAGTTATTGCGTAACACCTATGTATTGCTGGCGATGACGCTTGGCTTCAGTGCGCTTACCGCTGGGGTGTCAATGGTGTTTAACCTGCCGCATCCAGGCATTATTATTACCTTGATCGGCTACTTCGGTCTGTTGTTCCTGACAGCTAAACTGCGCAACAGCGTTTGGGGTATTGCCTCTGTATTTGCGCTGACCGGTTTTATGGGCCTGACACTGGGACCAATCGTTAACGCTTACCTGGGATTACCCAATGGTCCGCAGATTGTTATGCAGGCTCTGGGCGCAACCGGGATTGTCTTTTTAGGCTTATCTGCTTACGCGATTAAATCTGAAAAAGACTTCAGCTTTATGGGTGGCTTCCTGTTTGTCGGTATCCTGGTAGCTTTCCTGGCGGGACTGGCAGCATTCTTCTTTAACATGCCTGGTCTGTCGCTGGCGGTTTCTGCAATGTTCGTGCTGTTGATGTCTGGTCTGATTCTTTATGAAACCAGCAACATCATTCACGGTGGCGAAACAAACTACATCATGGCGACTGTGACCTTGTATGTCAGTATCTACAACCTGTTTACCAGCCTGTTGCATTTAATCGGTGCCTTCTCTGGCAACGATTGATTCAGCAATCAATAAGATTGATTCATTCAAGCCCCTGCAAAGGGGCTTGTTTGTATCTGGAGCAATGCAATGAAAAAGAATCTCGGCAATATTGATAGAACGTTACGTATCATAATCGGTCTGTTTATAATAGCGATTGCATTGTATTACCAAAGTTGGTGGGCCTTGCTGGGATTGGGACTACTGATTAACGGATTAAGCGGTCGCTGTGGTGGCTATGCCTTGTTTGGCTTTTCCACTGCAAAAAATTCTTGTGACATTTCTCATAAAGAGCGTAGCTAGCGCATAATAGACACTATGACGGATAACCAAACACAATTAATCGATAACTTCGGACGGCGCGTGTCGTATGTACGGATATCGATCACTGATCGTTGTGATTTCCGTTGCGTGTATTGCATGGATGAAGAAATGACTTTCATGCCGCGCGAACAGTTGCTGACGCTGGAAGAGATTGCCTTTCTGGTAAAAGCTTTTTGTGAACTCGGGGTGGAAAAAGTCCGCATCACCGGTGGCGAACCTTTAGTACGTCGCAACGTCGATTGGTTAATAGAGCAAATTGGCGCGTTAAAGCACACCACATCGCTTAAAGAGCTGAACTTAACCACCAACGGCTCCCAGTTACCCAAGTACGCTGAAAAGCTCGCTGCAGCCGGTATGGATCGCATTAACATCAGTCTGGACTCATTGAATGCCGAACGTTTCCGTGAATTAACCCGTACTGGCGAATTAACTCAGGTACTGGACGGGATTGATGCTGCCAAACAAGCGGGCTTTAAACGCATCAAATTGAATGCGGTCATCATGAAAGGCCGTAACGATGATGAGATTGTCGATCTGGCTCAGTTTGCTATCGATAATGATCTGGATATTTCCTATATCGAAGAAATGCCATTGGGTCAGGTAACGCACAGTCGTAATGAAAGCTATTGCAGTAGTGATGAAGTGCTGGCCACATTACAAAAGCATTTTGATTTGCAAAGCAGTATTGCTAATACCGGTGGACCATCGCGTTATTATCAGGTTGCTGGCAGCAACAGCAAAATAGGCTTTATATCGCCTCACAGTCATAATTTCTGTGAAAGCTGTAATCGGGTCAGGGTGACTACGGAAGGTCGTTTACTATTATGTCTGGGGCAGGAACATTCGATGGACTTGCGCGATATTATTCGCCGCCATCCTGGTGATCTCGATAAACTCAAACAGGCCATTATCCAGTCGATGGATATCAAGCCAAAAGGCCATGACTTTAATATCAAAGAACAGCCGATTATCTTCCGTCATATGAGTGTCACCGGTGGCTAAATATCAGCCTGAAATGACCAATCAGGGCATTAACCGCCTGCATACCACTACCGTTTTAGATGAATTTGGCGAAGCCCGTGAAGTGTCATTAACCGGCGAACGGCCACTGACGATTTATCTGGATAATCGCGAGATTGTTACTTTGATGACGCTTGGTGGTCAGCCAGAGCTACTGACACTTGGTTATTTGCGCAATCAGGGATTGGTTGATGAACTCAGCCATATCAAATCCATTCAGGTGGATTGGGACGTTGATGCTGTTGCGGTGACGACCCATCAGCAGAAAAATAATCTTGATTCGCTTATGTCCCGACGAATTGCGACCAGTGGTTGCGGGCAGGGCACTATGTTTGGTCATGTCATGGATTCGTTATCTGAACTGAAACTGCAATGTCCCCAGTTCAGTGCCCAGTCTATTTATGACGTGTTGCATGCCCTGAACGAATACAACGAAATGTATAAACAGGCTGGTGCAGTACATGGTTGTGCGCTTTGCCAGGGAAATGATGTATTGAGCTTTGTTGAGGATGTTGGCCGGCATAATGCTGTCGATGCGATTTCCGGCTGGATGTGGCTCAACGATGTCAAAGGTAATGACAAGGTGTTCTATACCACCGGGCGTCTCACATCTGAGATGGTGATTAAGGTCGCACAGATGCAGGTACCTTTATTATTATCGCGCAGTGGTGTGACAGAAATGGGTCTGAGCATTGCACAGGATATTGGTATTGGCATGGTCGCTCGCGCCAAAGGTAAACATTTTCTGGTGTATACCGGCCAGGATCAGTTTCAAACCGCACAGTCATTAAGCTCTGCCGGATAATATGGAAATACTGACTGCTGTACCTTCTGATATCCCTGAGTTGTGCCGGTTACTCGACACCTTGTTTAGTCAGGAAACCGAATTTAAACCAGACGCAGAGATGCAAGCTTTAGGATTGGGAGCGATTATTGAAGGCGACGGTATCGGTGATATTCTGGTCGCAAAAGATGCCGGGCAGATTGTAGGCATGGTGAATTTGTTGTACACCATTTCGACAGCGCTGGGTAGCCGGGTGGCGATTCTGGAAGATATGGTGGTTGCACCACAAAATCGTGGCCTTGGCGTTGGGTCAGCGTTATTGAAATATGCGATTGATTTTGCCAGAGAGAAAGGCTGTAAACGCATTACCTTGTTGACCGATAACGATAATGAAGCTGCCCATCGTTTTTATGAACAACACGGTTTTATCGAATCATCCATGTTGGCATTTAGATTGTCTTTAGATGTTTAAAATCAATATATTATGAATTAATCTTCATTCTTTTTATCAGATAATTTTGCCTTATCCCATAAAGCGTCAAGCTCATCTAATGAAGCCGTTTGTAATGATTTTCCCTGTTGGATTATCTGCGTTTCAATAAATTGAAAACGGCGGAGAAATTTCTGATTACATTGCTCTATAGCTTGTTCAGGATCGACATCCAAATGCCTGGCAAGATTGGTAATAGCAAATAATAAATCGCCAATTTCTTCCTGTAGTTTCTTTGGATCGGCATCATCCAGTTCAGCAGCAACCTCATCCAGTTCTTCATGAATCTTGGCAATCACGCCATCAATATGCGGCCAGTCAAAGCCAACAGTGGCAGCCGTTTTTTGCAATTCAACAGCATAACGTAATGCGGGAAGCTGTTTGTCAGCAGCATTAAGCAGTGAAGTCTTATCCATTAGTCGCCCCGGGTGAATTTAATAATATGGCGACGATCCCGTTTACTGGGGCGGCCTTTTTGATCACGGAAACCTAACGGCTCATTTTTGATTTGTTCACGTAACAGTTCACGTTTATCCCGACTTTCAGCTGTTTCCTGATAAAGCAATTGGGCTTCACTGGCCGGTCGACGTTGTTTTTGCAGGCCTAAGACATCAATGACGTATTCATACGGTGGTTGCGAAATGGTTAATTGATCGCCTGGACGGATGGTTCGGCTGGGTTTAGCTCGGTGGCCATTTGCATG
>NZ_DFTU01000037.1:54478-55324 GCF_002379485.1 Methylophaga sp. UBA4204
GGTGGCCATTTGCATGAACTTTACCGCCATTAATAGCCTCAACGGCCAGGCTACGGGTTTTGTAAAACCGCGCAGCCCAAAGCCATTTGTCCAGCCGTTGATTTTCCTGACTTTCGGTTTCGGCTTTCGCCATCAAGCCTTACCTTGCAATTGTAATAAGATACCTTCGTTTTCCAATGTTGATGTGTCCTGGGTGATTTCTTCGCCCTTGGCAATCGTACGGAGTAAACGACGCATAATTTTACCGCTGCGGGTTTTAGGCAGATTGTCTGAATAACGAATTTCATCCGGCTTGGCGATAGGTCCGATTTGTTCGGCTACCCAGGCACGTAATTCATTGGTTATTGCTTCGTCTTCTCCACCTTCAGGTCGTTCACCTTTTAACACGACATAGGCAAATACGGATTCACCTTTAACATCATGCGGTTTACCGACGACGGCAGCCTCAGCAACCGCCTCATGCGCTACTAAAGCTGATTCAATTTCCATGGTGCCAAGTCGGTGACCTGAAACATTTAACACATCATCAATCCGCCCCATGATCCAGAAGTAACCTTCTTCATCCTGACGAGCGCTGTCACCGGCAAGATAATATTTACCATCGAAATAGGGCCAGTAGGTGTCTTTATAACGTTGGTCATCGCCCCAGATAGTCTGGATCATGGAAGGCCATGGTTTACGGATCACCAGGAAACCACCTTGATTTGGACCAAGCGCTTCACCTTGTTCATTGACCACTGCTGCATCAATGCCGGGCAGTGCACGAGTACATGAACCCGGTTTTGTGACAGTAACGGATGGAACTGGGGCAATCATATGAGCACCGGTTTCGGTTTGCCACCAGGT
>NZ_DFTU01000037.1:55387-77275 GCF_002379485.1 Methylophaga sp. UBA4204
TCCGGATTGATCGGTTCGCCAACGGTACCTAATAACCGTAAATGGGAAAGATCATAACGCTGTGGAATTTCATCACCCGCTTTCATCAAAGCGCGAATCGCTGTTGGGGCAGTATAGAAAATAGTGACATGGTGACGGGCGCAAACATCCCAGAAACGTCCAGCATCCGGAACGGTAGGTACACCCTCATAAATGATCATTGTGGCACCCACGGCCAGCGGTCCGTAAGCAACATAGGTATGGCCGGTGATCCAGCCAACATCTGCAGTACACCAGAAGACGTCTTTTTCCTGAATATCAAACACCCAACGCATGGTGGTAATGGCATTCAGCAAGTAACCAGCTGACGAGTGTTGAATCCCTTTTGGTTTACCGGTTGAGCCTGAGGTATAAAGTAAAAATAATGGATCCGCGGCATTCATCGGTTCGGGTTCACATTCTGCTGTTTGATCCTGTTCAGCATCATGCCACCAGATATCACGACCCTCCTGCATCGAGATATCATTCTTGCAACGTTGAAAAACAATGACTGTTTCAACACTTTCGCAGCCTTTGCTTAATGCCTGATCTGCTGTGTTTTTCAGCGGGATGATTTTGCCACCGCGATGCCCGCCGTCAGCGGTAATCACCAGTTTTGCCTGGGTATCTTCAATACGGTCTTTTAATGCTTCAGCGGAGAAACCACCAAATACCACTGAATGAATGGCGCCAATTCGGGCACAAGCCTGCATGGCGACAACTGCTTCAGTGATCATCGGCATATAAATAATGACCCGATCGCCTTTTTTAATGCCTTGTTTTTTCAGCGCGTTGGCAAATACGCAGACTTTCTCATGCAGCATGCGATAAGTGATGTGTTGTACATCACCGGGTTCACCTTCAAAGATGATGGCGGTTTTTTCAGCGTTATCTTTTAGCTGTCTATCAAGACAGTTATAGGAAACATTCAATTGACCATCGGCAAACCATTTATAAAAAGGAGCGTTGCTGTCATCCAGCGTTTTAGTAAAGGGTTTGATCCAGTCGAGTTCCTGTTTCGCCAAATCACCCCAGAAAGACTCATGATCCTCAGCTGCTTTGGCATAAAGCGCATCAAGCTTTTTAGGGTTTAAAGCGGAGTCTTTGTAAAAACTTTCGCACGGTGGAAAGTGCCGGTTTTCATGAAGAGTTGATTCAATATTATTCTGAGCCATAAATACCTTACCTTATTATTCTCTCTTTTTGAGTATAGTACGCTGTCAACGTTAAATGTAGTGAACATCCAATAAAAAACTCTCCCGAAAGCACTGCTTAGGGGAGAGTTAGTTTGATTACTGGTGAGCTTTAGAAGAAACCGAGAGGGCTAGTGCTGTAACTGACCAACAGGTTTTTAGTTTGTTGGTAATGTTCCAGAGCAATTTTATGAGTTTCGCGACCCACACCTGATTTCTTGTAACCACCAAACGCAGCATGAGCTGGATAATGATGGTAGCAGTTGGTCCATACACGACCGGCCTGAATGGCACGTCCCATACGGTAAGCCAGGTTCATATCACGGGTCCATAAACCAGCACCCAGACCAAATTCGGTGTCGTTGGCAATTTCCAGTGCTTCAGCTTCATCTTTAAAGGTGGTCACTGAGACCACAGGGCCAAAGATTTCTTCCTGGAAAATACGCATTTTGTTAGTGCCTTTCATCAACGTTGGTTCGATATAGAAACCTTTATTGAATTCATCACCAAGTTGGGCGATACCACCACCCATTAATAATTGAGCACCTTCCTGTTTACCAATTTCAACATAGCTGAGGATTTTATCGAACTGTTCCTGCGATGCCTGGGCGCCTACCTGAGTTTCAGTATCCAGTGGATTACCACGTTTGATCATTTTGGCGCGTTCCATGACCACAGCAATGAATTCGTCGTAGATGCTTTCCTGAATAACCGCACGGGAAGGGCAGGTACAGACTTCACCCTGGTTGAAGAACGCCAGCACCAGACCTTCAGCGCATTTATTAATGTAATCCTGCTCTTGCTGCATGATGTCTTCAAAGAAAACGTTTGGTGATTTACCACCCAGTTCAACTGTTGAAGGAATAATGTTTTCAGCAGCGTATTTCATGATCAATGAGCCAACTGGCGTTGAACCTGTGAATGCGATTTTGGCGATACGTTTGCTGGTACCGAGTGCCTGACCTGCTTCACGACCAAACCCATTGACGATATTTAACGTTCCGGCTGGCAGTAAATCGGCGATTAATTCTGCAAGAATCAAAATAGAGACAGGTGTTTGTTCCGCGGGTTTCATGACTACGCAGTTACCGGCTGCCAGTGCTGGAGCCAGTTTCCAAGCTGCCATTAACAGTGGGAAGTTCCACGGAATAATTTGACCGACAACACCGAGAGGTTCATGGAAATGATAGGCCACTGTGTTTTCATCAATCTCACCCATGGTGCCTTCCTGAGCACGCAGACAACCAGCAAAATAGCGGAAGTGGTCAGCCGCTAAAGGAATATCGGCATTCAGGGTTTCACGAACCGCTTTACCGTTATCCCAGGTTTCGGCCACAGCCAGTTTTTCAAGGTTTGCTTCAATACGATCAGCAATTTTCAACAGGATATTGCTGCGATCTTGAACTGAGGTTTTACCCCACGCTTCGCGTGCTTTATGGGCCGCATCTAGCGCTAATTCAATGTCTGCTTCACCCGAGCGAGGTATTTCACAAATAACTTCGCCGGTGACGGGAGTAATATTATTAAAGTATTCGCCTTTAACAGGGGCTACCCATTCGCCGCCGATAAAATTTTCATAGCGTGATTTAAATGAAATCACCGACTCTGGTGTACCTGGTTTTGCGTAAATCATAATTCTCTCTCTCTTGTTGTTTTGATATTTGCAAATGTTCAGCATAAGACCTGTAGTGGATAAACTACTTGACTCATATTCCCAATTACTTGACTGTCAGTCCACAAGTGACAAAAAAATTACCACAATGTTCAATAAGCTTGCTATTTTTATTTATGAAAAATTCCCAAAAGAGTTCGGCATCAATTTCATCGCTATACTTTCCAATCACTTGACTAATCCTAAACATCAGACACACAATCCAACATTATTCATGAAGGTCAAACTATGAGCCTGAATACATTCCCAACAAGTGGTCGGCACGAAAATCGTCAGTTGCTTATAGAAAATAAAGTAACGTTTAACGGACCGGAGACCGAGCTGAGCATTTACGATACTTATCGGAGCTCAACGGGCGTAGCGCTTAATGCTGATCACTTATTGTATTGCGGGATGGTGAGTGGTCGTAAAGTCATGCATGATCACTACAATGCTTCAGGTGAATTGTTTGTTCCCCACGAATCTTACGTTATGCCGCCTGGTGAGCATGTTGAGATTGATTTTCCTGATGCCAATGAGCAGCAACCGACCACTTGTCTTACTATCGAGATTTCCCGTGAACGCATTGAAGCGATTTCCAGCCGAATGCGTGATTTAGTCAAAACGGATGTGCCGGAATATAACTGGGAATATCAACCACGTATCATTCATAAACATCACACCCAGGATACGCAGCATTTACTGGAAAAAATGGTGTCTTTTTATATCCGAAATGATCCGGATAAAGAAATGATGGTTGATCTTGGTGTTTCAGAGCTGGTGATCAGATTGCTTCGCGAGCAGGGACGTGAAGTATTACTGAGTTATTGTAAACAAGCTCCCGATACCAGCGGGATCACGGCTGTACTGCATACCCTTGAACAAAACCTCACTCAGCCACTTGATATTGATCAACTCTGCCGTCAGGCCTGCATGAGTCGAAGTCGTTTGTATGTAGAGTTCAAGAAACAACTGGGATGTACGCCAGGTGAGTTTCATCAGCAGGTACGATTGAAATCAGCCGCTGATGCGATACGAGGTGGTCAAAGTATCACTGAGGCTTGTTATAACTACGGTTTTAATGATCTGAGTCACTTCAGTCGACGCTTCAGTCATTTTTTTGGTTGTTCGCCGAGTGCTTTTCGAAAAGAAAATCTGCCAGACCCAACTGATTAGGGATTGTTGATCTTTCATATCCACCTCTGCGGGGGCAAAAATAGTCCCAGCCCCTTACATGGATGTATTTCACAAAAGGCGCTCCTCGTGCCTTGATTGACGCTTATTCAGCTCACAACTGAGGCAGAGATAAAAGATCAGCAAGTCCTAATAACCTGAGTTAAGAACGCTGTCGCGTTGAAAGTGTCATAATAAATGTCAGTAATTAGATGCATTCATTTCTACACTCTTCGTAAATCATGACAGAGACTCTATGCCGTTATGCCCGAAACTTTTCTATAGCAGAATCATCCTTGTGTTTTTTGTGTGTTTATTTCAATCCTTTATGGTTTGGGCTGACACCGAAAAAAATATCGAGATCGAGCTTGAGGGTATAGAAAAGGACTGGAGTGAAACCTTGATAAATGGTTTAAGTATTTATCGGCAAAAAAACAGCCCAAGATTGGATTCCCGCAGTGTTCAACGCTTACATGAACAGGCTGTTGATGAATTGAAGCACATGCTTACCGTTTATGGTTATTATTCACCCGAAATTACAGCCGAGTTAACTGAAACTGATGAAAATAATTGGTTAGCCAAATATAAAATTGACCTGGGTCAGCCAATTATCATTCACCAAATTGATGCCGCTGTGGAGGGAGATGCCAAGAATGATCCAGCATTTACCAAAATGCTCAACAAACTGCCGCTGAAGGTTGGGGACCATTTTGATCATCAAAGTTATGAAAATACCAAAAAAGCTTTTTTGAGACTTGCAGCTGAGCATGGTTACTTTGACGGTGCGTTTACCTGTAGCGAAGTCCGTGTCGATATAGAAGCCGAATCCGCCGATATTTGTCTGAAATATGACTCAAAGCAACGCTATCGATTCGGTGACATTGAATTTCCCGATACCGTTGTCAATGCAGATCTACTTGAGGCTATGTCACCCATTGACCCCGGTGAACCTTTCGATGCCAATAAATTACTCACACTTCGAAATAATTTACAAAACAGCGGTTACTTCGCCACTGTCTCAGCTCAGGCGATGACATCAGCTCGGGAAAATGCAGAAGTGCCGATAGACGTTTCGCTGAATGAAAATCTCAAGCATCGCTATAGTGCAGGTATCGGATATGGTACAGATACAGGCGCCAGAATGAGTCTGGGCTGGCAGAACCGGTACGTGAATGATCGTGGACACAGACTCTCGGTTGAAAGTCGTCTATCGCAGATTGCCACTCAGGTCGGTGCGGATTACAAGATGCCATTCTGGAGTGAAAATATTGATACGGTAGGTTTTAATACGGCATATAAACAAGAAGATACCGATACCAGTGAAAGTCGCTCAGTTGCTGTTGGGAGTTATTACAACCGAATGCGTTGGGGCTGGGAAGAAACAGGTAGCATCAAGTTTTTAAATGAAAGTTTTGATGTGTCTGACGAATCTGCTTCCACATCATTACTGATTCCCGGTATTGCGTATGCAAGAACCTGGGCAGATAACACACTTTATACCCGACAGGGTGGACGGGTCAGTTTGGAACTAAGTGGTGCGGCTGAAGGTATTTTATCTGACATCAGTTTTAGTCAGATAGTCATCCGTGGTAAATATATCCAGGGTTTTGGTGAGTCAAACCGAATTATCACTCGCGCGACAGTTGGTGCAACAGAAGTCAGTGACTTTTCAAAATTACCCAGCTCTCTGCGTTTCTTTGCCGGTGGTGATAACAGTATTCGTGGTTTTGATTATGAATCATTGGGACCGGAGAATGATCTGGAGGAAGTCATTGGGGGCCGTTATCTGGCGGTAGGGAGTGTCGAATATGAACATATGTTTGTTAAAAACTGGGGTGCGGCAATATTTACTGATTTTGGTAACGCATTCAATAGTTGGTCTGACCCAATAGAGTATAGTGTGGGGGTGGGCATTCGCTGGCGTTCACCGGTTGGCTTGATTCGGGTTGATATAGCCAATGGAATTTCAGATGAAGACAAGCCTTTCGGTTTGCATATCGTGATAGGGCCTGATTTGTGATAAAACGCGCATTATGGATAATCGCAATTGTATTGTTACTGGTTGTTCCAGCAGCAATGTATTGGTTATTGATGACAAAGTCAGGTTTTAACACCGCACTCAATTTTACTCAGCAATCTCTTCCAGCACTGTCAATTGATGAAGCAAGTGGCCGACTTTATGACGGCATTTATCTGCAAGGTGTTTCGTATGAACCTGAAGAGGGCGATGCATTTTATATAAAAAGTATTGATGCACGCTGGCAGTTATGGTCGCTACTTTCCACCCGTTTGATTATTAATCAGTTGCATATCGACCAGCTGCAAATTAAGCAGAAAGATGGGCTGGATAAAGACGTTACCGTGGATGAAGACTTTACTGTGCCGGATATCAGCCTTCCATTGGCAATTCATTTGCGTTCTTTGCGAATAACGCATGCAGAAATGGTCAGTCCTCAAGGTGATATAACACCATTGTTCGATCGTTTTGATACGTCATTACGGGTGAACTACGATCGGCTAATCATTTCTTCATTGCGACTGAATCGGGATGTTCTGGCTTTTACACTGCTTGGCGACGTCAACCTGAGCTCGCCACATGCTACCAATTTGAACTATGGCGCCCGTCTTAATGATCCAGAATTGGGGCTTATTTCTGCTACCGGGACGATTACCGGTGATTTGCAGCAAATGACGTTACGCCAGCAGCTAGGCGAACCTTTCGCTTCCGAGCAAACCTTGATGGTGCGTAATATTCTTGATGATTTGGATTGGCGATTTACGGCTGAGAGTGGAACGCTGCCATTATCACGGATCCTGAAGAATGAAATTGGTGATCTGACAGCATTAAATCTGAATGCCCAAGGTACATTAGATAGTGCCAAGGCAGAACTCGACTTTCAGTTGCAGGAATCTGAGACATTAAATCCACCGGTTGCAGCCAGTTTAAGTGTCAATTCCAATGATTTACAAAGTTGGCGAGTGGATTTAATGAGCGCCATCAGTCAGAACAGTTTTGCCGAATTGCATGGAAACATCTTCATTACAGAAGATCCCACGGAAAGTGTTTTTTCCATTGATGGTAGCTGGTCAGAATTACAATGGCCCTGGCAGACAGATGCTGAACTGCTGGTTGGTCAGGCTTCAGGTGAATTTTCCGTTGATGGCACTTTGCAGGACTATCGTTTGATTCTCAGCAGTTCTTTGCAGGCCATTGAGCAGGAATGGAATATAACTTCTTACCTGCGTGGGGATATGCAAAAGGCCTCGATTAATTCTCTTGAAATCAAGTCAGCGTTAGGTCAACTAGACGTCAGTGGCGATGTGAGCTGGCAGCCGAAGTTAACCTATCAACTGGATGGCGAATGGAAAAATCTGCAGCTTCCTGCCAGTTTAACCGGCGTGCCGGTAGAAAGTTATACCGGGCAATTTAAGCTGGATGGAGAGAAACAGCTTTTCAATTTAATAGTCGATTCAGATTTCATTGTGAATGAGATTCCCCTCATTCTTAATTTGGTGGCGAATAGTCCGGAAGCAGGCATAACCGATGTACGGGTCGATACCAAAATAGCTGATGGCGGGGCAGGATTCAGTGGTCGCATTAATTGGAAAGAAAAGCTTGCAGTTGATGGCAAACTGACATTGAGACAGATCGATCCTGCTGCCTTAGTTGCAGAGTGGCCCGGGCTGATTAGTGGTCAGGCGCAGGTAACGTTTCAGGATAAAGGTGAAAACGAGTTTCATGCCAGTGTGCAGGAATTACATTTAAATGGTGTGTTACGTGATCGTAATTTCTCACTGGACAGTAACCTGCAAGCGGTAAATACCGATATTGATATCGAAAATCTGCAGTTAAATCTCGGGGATTCGCAATTGTCATTAAACGGCAAAGTAGAAAAACAACTGGACCTGAGTTGGAGTTTGTCATCCCCGAATCTGCAGGATTTTCATCCCGAATTATTTGGCACTCTGAGTGGAGAAGGGCAACTTTACGGTGAGCTGGCCAAATTAAAATTAAATGCCAATCTGGAAGGTTCAGCTATCCGTTGGGCAGATGAGCTGACTGTAGGGTCGATTTCAGCAGATGCCCAGGTGGATCTGACGGATAATCAGCAAAGTAAACTGAACATTCAATCCACCGCAATTACGATTGCACAGCAGAATATCGACTCCATTGATTTGAGCCTGAATGGCAAGCGTGACCAGCATCAATTGGCGCTGGAGATACAATCTGAAATCGGGACATTATCCAGTCTGTTGCAAGGCAGCCTGGATGAAGATGACCAATGGTCTGGACAGTTGCAGTCAATGACCGTTACCAATGATATAGCTGGCAACTGGCAGTTACGTGAGCCGGGTGCGATTCAATTATCAGCCGATAAACAGATTATTTCCCAACACTGCTGGCAATCTTCTGAGCAGGCACAGCTTTGTTTACAGGGTGAAAATACCGCAGAAGGTGCACAAACATTAATTGAAATAAATCAATTGTCGGTGGCGACTTTCAAGCCTTTGATAGAGGACTACGCTACATTATCAGGTGAAATTTCCGGTAAAGTCCAATTAGCAATGCAAACCGAGGGAGATATTACCGGGACGGGTAATTTATCGCTGCATGATGGCATCTTAAAACTGCAGTCTGAAGGGATAAGCCAGCAGCAACCGATTGCATTTAATGCGGTTGATCTTCGCTATCAGCTGACAGCAGAAGAAAGTATGGTTGCCATCACTATTGAGCCGGACATTGCTGGGGTAGAGCCTATTGAAGCCAGATTGCAAACCGCACCAATCAAAACGGTAATGGCGGCACCCATGGATACGCCAGTCACTTTGCAATTGCAGAACTCTATCGAAGACCTTGCCTCATTAAATCTGGAAACGCTGGCCTTTGATGAACTTGCAGGCAAACTGGAACTTAATGTTGATATGGAGGGCACTTTCAATCAGCCTGAATTAACGACTGCTATCAGTTTGCGTGATGGCCAGATATTTCTGGTCGATATGGGGATTACCCTGACCGAAATTAATGCCGACATCAATGGTGATCCCTTATCCGGCTTGAAAATATTATTACAGGCTCAGTCAGCAGAAGGTCAGTTGGAAGTGGCCGGTGACTTCACAATGACCGATTCTGATTGGTTGCTGGATGCGACGATTAAGGGGGACAAGTTAGAATTAATGAACTTGCCTGAGGCCTATGTGATTGCCTCCCCGGATTTAACGCTGAGAATTACTCCTGAAACAGCCAAAATCGGCGGTAAAGTAACAATACCTACTGCTGATCTTGCACCCATGGATTTTAATACCACTGTTTCAGCCAGCCCGGATGTTGTCGTGGTTGGGCAGGATACGACAGACGAGAAAATGCGTTTAGCAACTGATGTTGATGTAACGGTTGAACTGGGTGAAAACGTCTTGATTCGTGCCCTGGGTTTTAATGGTCGTCTCGCAGGTGATTTACGCATTTATGGCGAAGCCGGAGAGCTGTTATTAGGCGATGGCGAAATTGCTGTCCATGATGGTACTTATGCTGCCTATGGTCGCGAATTAAAAATCAATAACGGCAAGGTACGGTTTGCTGGAACGGCCATTGATAATCCTGATCTGGATATTAAAGCCGTTCGCACAGGCACAGATTATGAAGCTGGGATTCATATCACCGGGCCAGCGAATAATCCACAAGCCACATTATTTTCAAACCCAACTATGAGCCAGGAAGATGTACTGTCGTATATTGTGCTGGGACGACCATTAGGGCAGGCTAGTGCTGCTGATGCAGCGATGCTGGCCTCAGCGGCCACTAATCTGGGGATTGCCAATGGCAATGCGGTCAGTGAAAAAATTGCCAGCACATTTGGGCTGGATACTGTTGAGTTCACTGGAGAAAGTCCGGATAACGCCGCCGTGCAAATCGGCAAATATCTGTCGCCTAAACTTTATTTAGGCTATGGCATTGGTATTTTTGAGCCGGTTAGCACCGTTCAATTACGTTATACATTAAGTAAAATCTGGACCTTGCAAGCCGAGTCCGGCACACAGAGTGGCGTGGATCTACTGTATATCTACGAACGCTAAAAAAAGCCCTGTGATGATGACCATCACAGGGCTTTCAGGACCTACCTTTTCGTCACGTATGAGGTGAGTCTTCAGATAAAATCAGGCACGGTTCTTTTCGCGGATTTCATCCAGTGTTTTGCAATCAATACAAAGTGTCGCTGTTGGACGAGCTTCCAAACGACGAATGCCGATATCTACGCCACATGATTCACAGAAGCCGTAATCACCTTTCTCAAGGTCGATCAATGATTCTTCAATCTTTTTGATCAGTTTACGTTCACGATCTCTGGTACGCAGTTCAAGTGTGAATTCTTCTTCCTGAGTGGCACGATCATTAGGGTCAGGGAAGTTTGCTGCTTCATCCTGCATATGGTGAACAGTACGATCAACTTCTTCCATCAGTTGTGAGCGCCATTTTTCGAGAATACCCCGAAAATGTTTTACCATATCCTTGCTCATATATTCTTCATCATCACCCGGTTGATACGGAGTGAATTTGACATCATTTTGTGTCGGGTCCATGTTGGCAAACCTCATACTTTCTAAAAATCAAGGGCGCATCTATACCAGATGCTTCCGGCATGTGCAAAATAATTAGATTATTTTACCCCATTTTCAAGACTAAAGAGACTAATGAATCATTTAAAAGCCGTTATATTCGACGTGGATGGAACCCTCGCTGAAACCGAGCGGGATGGGCACCGTCAGGCGTTCAATCGCGCATTTGCCGAAGCGGGCCTGGACTGGCATTGGGATGAACAGCTTTACGGACAATTATTAGCTGTAACCGGTGGCAAAGAGCGTATTCAATATTACCTGGAAAACTTCCATTTACAATGTGGTTTTGCTGGTGATCATAGTGAAATAATTGCCAGCCTGCATGCTGATAAAACACGACATTATGCTCAGATAATGGAAGCAAAGACGATCGAGTTACGCCCTGGTATCAAAAGATTAATTGGCGAATTAAGGGAGCAAGAAATTCGCCTGGCGATCGCCACAACCACTACTGCAGAAAATGTCACAGCATTAATCAACGCCACGTTGGGCGAGGCTGCCCTCAGTTGGTTTGATTGTATTGCAGCGGGTGATGTCGTGCCTGCCAAAAAACCTGCTCCGGATATTTATCACTACTGCTTACAACAATTGCAACTGGATGCAGGAGACTGTCTTGCCATTGAGGATTCCGCCAATGGCTTGCTGGCATCAACTGGTGCAGGAATAACTACATTGGTAACCCTGAATGCCTATACTGTTGATGATGACTTCACGCAGGCAATTTGTGTTGTAGACCAACTGGGCGAACCGGATGCCCCATGCCAAGTCATCGATGGTTCGCCGATTAATACAAGCTATATAACAGCTCAATCTCTTCAGGATTTACATGCCCAAGCCAATTAACGTTACACAGCGCGCTCAGGAAATTAAACCGTTTCACGTGATGGATATATTATCGCAAGGGAAGATATTGCAGGCGCAGGGCAGGGATATTATCCATCTGGAAATTGGTGAGCCGGATTTTCTGACGCCTCAACCGATTATTAATGCTGCAATTGCTTCATTAAATAAAGGCGATACCTTTTATACCCCCTCATTGGGGTTAATGGCGTTACGGGAGAAAATTGCCGGATGGTATCAGCAGCAATACGGGCTGGATATCTCACCCCGGCGGATTGTGGTTACACCTGGCGCCTCAGGGGCATTGCTTTTAGTGATGGGGGCATTGTTAGAGGCTGGCAAGCATTTATTGATGACCGATCCGGGATATCCCTGTAATCGTCATTTTGCCCGTTTCGTGGAAGCCTCAGCAGTTTCCGTTCCAGTGGGTGCCGATACGGCCTACCAATTATCTCCAGAACATATCGAAAAATACTGGAATCAGGATACCCAAATGGCCCTGGTTGCCACTCCTTCTAACCCTACCGGAACCATTATTGATAAAGACGGCTTAAAAGCCCTCTCAGAGGCTGTTAAGGCTAAACAAGGTCTGTTAGTTGTCGATGAGATTTACCATGGGTTAAATTACGATGGTGTTCATTTACCCTCCATTCTGGAAGTAGACGACGAAGCGATAGTGATTAACAGCTTTTCCAAATTCTTTGGTATGACCGGTTGGCGATTAGGCTGGGTAGTTGTACCTGAAAGTCTTGAACCCGTGATGGATCGTCTGGCTCAGAATCTGTTTTTAGCTGCGCCGACCAATGCTCAGCATGCTGCTCTGGTGGCATTTGATCGAGAAAGTCTGGATATACTTGAACAACGCAGAGAGGTGTTTGAGAAACGTCGGGATGTTCTGTTACCCGCGCTGCAGGAAATTGGATTTTCCATTCCGGTGAAACCTCAGGGTGCGTTTTATTTATATGCTGACTGCAGCAAATTCCTAACCGACACCATTAACAACAGTATGGATTTATCCCGTTATCTTTTACAGGAAGCCGGAGTTGCTATTACCCCGGGAAATGATTTTGGGCAGCATCTGGCCGATCAGCATGTGCGATTTGCTTATACCACCAATGAAACGCGTTTAATGCAGGCTGTTGAACGGATTCATGCCGCTTTGACTAAATTATAGAGCGATGTAACCCTGATGAAACCACTACAAGTTGCTAAAAGTTATGATCAGATAGCTGACGTCTGAAATGACACTCAAATTAATTGATAAAACAGGGGCAGTATGCCGGCATCTGGAAAACGATCAATATCCTGAATTACATCTTTATCTGATAGTGCAGAAAAAGGTTCGACCCAGTTAAATCTGAGTCGAACCTGGTTTATCAGCTGCGGTGAAAGTTAGTGATAATGCCGTGCCGCATTAATCACTTTTTTTGCCATCGCTTCGTCATTGCATTTATCAGCAATGTCACCCAGCGTGATAACACCCACCAACTCTTCGTTGTTCGGGTTGTTAAGCACTAACAGGCGTTGCACCTGTTGATCAGCCATATTGTTTACAACTTCATCAATAGGTTTGTCTTCATAAGTATATAAAACCCGTTCGGTCGCAATGTTTCGTGCTTTCTGATGCGGGTCTTTCGAATCTGCAACTACTCTGAGTGCAATATCCCGGTCAGTGATCACGCCAATCACTCGGTTGTTTTTACTGAGTGGTACAAAGCCTAGATTCTTATCTCGCATAGTTTGGGAAACTTCCTGAATGCTGACATCTGCATCAAGGTAAAAAGGTTGTTTTGTCATCACATCTTTCACGCGCATCATCGAATTTCTCCTTTGATTTTCTCGTTTCAGAAGAGTGGGAATGACAGCCAGTATTTTTGCTGTCTGTAAAATCATATCGAGGTGATAAAAGTTTGTTCAACCCTGGCTAAGATTCAAGTTTAGCAATCTATAGCTGTGCTTTTCCAGCCAGCAAAATTAGCTGGCTGAGCAAGTTTTTCTTAAATTTATACCGCTTGTTTGGTTAAGTTGTTTTCCAGACTTTTTAATTGTTGCAGACAATCTCTTTGACTTAAAAATGCCAGCTCTTCCTGCGGTTCAAGCCATGACTCAAGTTGTTGCATATTGTCGGCATGTCGTACTTTCCATTCCGCTAATATTCTGGGTGGATGAAATACAGGTTTTTGATTTGCATTGTCAGGCAATTGAGCGATATGCCAGTTGCAAAGTTGTGGATTGTTTAGCAACCGAATAAAGGCATGCTGTTTGGGCTGTGGAGAAAGGGCTGAAAGCTGATGCTCCAAATCCACCAGAATGGGAGCGGGATTTTTTTCTTCTGGAGCCCGCAGTATGCCAAGCCATTTAAGCAGTTTGCTGCGTCGGGTTCCACCACTCAGCCATGACAAAGGGATCGACAACATCAACCCACCTGTGATCGGCAGTAGCCAGTAAAACAGTTCTATACTAAGTAACAAAGCAATAATGGCGAGAATGATGCCGAATAATGTATGTCCAGCATGCGCTCGTGCTACAGCAGCCCAACTTAACGCGCCATCATCACGTGACTGAGGCATCCAGCCACTGTCCTTGCCACGGAAAATTCCCACCACCACACCAAACTGATGCACCATTAATATCGGTGCATACAGCGCCGACATAAGCATTTCCACAACGACACTTACTGTTAGCAGAATAGGGCCGCCGAATTTCATGCAACGTGGAATATTTATCAGCGCCGCAAACCAGCCAAACACCTTAGGTGCAATAACAATGGCCATAGATACGATAAAAAGCGTTAAGGCTCGCTCAGAATCAAATACTGGCCAGGTAGGGAACAGTGAAGGATTGGCGAAATATTCCGGACGCACATATCTTGCCTGTACGGCAATGGCCAAACCGACCACAATTAAAGACAGCCAGAAAACAGCACTAAGATATGACATCAATCCGGAAAATATATGTAAACGAGTGGGTAACACAAAACCCTGGGCAAACATAAAAGGGGTATGTTGCAGGTTACCCTGACACCAGCGACGATCCCGGATCATTACGTCAATCAGCGAAGGAGGAGACTCTTCATAGGTCGACTGAATATCGGTATCAAATCGGACCCCCCAGCCTGCACGACGCAGCAGCGCTGCTTCAATAAAATCATGACTTAATACATGGCCACCAAACGGAGGTTTACCGGGCAAAATTGGCAGATGCGATGATTCGGCAAACGCACGGGTTCGGATAATCGCATTGTGGCCCCAAAAGTTGGATGACAGGCCATGCCAGGCAGATAAACCTTCGGCATAAATAGGGCCGAAACAATGGTTGGCAAATTGTTGTAAGCGTCCATAAAGCGTATTGGCCCGGACTATCGTTGGTAAGGTCTGGATTAATCCGACCCCAGGCGAGGCAGCCATTCGACGGGATAGGGTGAGCATGCACTCGGCACTCATCACACTATCAGCATCCAGTACGATCATGGCTTCATAGGCACCGCCCCAGCGTTGTACCCAATCACCTATATTGCCAGCTTTACGTTCAGTATTCTGTTGACGGCGACGGTAGTAAACCGGACAGCCTGATTCGTCTTTGTTAATCAAATCCAAAAAAGCCTGTTCTTCTGCAATCCATGCATCTGCCTTATTGGTATCACTGAGAATAAAAAACGCATATTTTCCTGGCGCCTTGACTAATAAATCCTCACGCATTACTTTGAGCGCCGCCTTGATACGGATGGGGTCTTCGTTGTATATGGGCAGCAGAATGGCCGTTGTATAGTCAGGTTCCTGCTCGGACTGTTTAATAAGTCGAGGCTTTAGATGCAATAAAAAGCCCAGCAGTGCCTGAGCAAATGCAAACGAAACCCAGAGAAAGTTGATACTGAAAAGAATTAAAAATAACCACTGCAGGTTGGTGACAACGTTAGTAGTGCTTAATACCCCGTAAATCTCCGTAATACCGTAATAGGACAATCCAAGCATTACACCGAGTACGAATAACCGCGATATAAGCGTTCGCAAAATATAGAAGAAGGTGCGCTGGCTATGACGCATGGAAAGTCCTTGTTCGTAGACTCCATGTCGGGGCATTTCCAGGGGCGATTCGGCAGGCAGGGCACGTTCATATTGCATGCCTTTTTCGGTATTATCGATCCGTAAATCAACACTCATAAAGAATTATTCCAATCCCTGCTCAACCATCTGTAAAGCCATGTGGGTGCAGCATATTTATCATCTTTATTTAACTGTACCCGAAATTCCGCTACATCGGCATCTTCAGGATCGAAAGTAATAAATACCCTTGCACCCTTGATATGCGGGTTTTCCTGAATCCGGCTTTCAAGAATTTTGCCATTGCTAATACTGGCAACAACATCAATCTGTTCAATATCCTGACTATCGATATTGCTGTAATCAATCACTATTTCTTTACTATCATCAAAGAGCTTGAGACCACTGCTACTGTTCACAATGCGCGGTTTATTAGTGTCTTCTGGAACATCATCAGGCGAGGTTAAGGTATAGGCATATTCAAACGCTTCACCTTTTTTCAAGCCATCGGCTGGTCTCCAATACGCCACAACGTTATCGTTTTCCTCAGAAGCTGATGGAATTTCAACAAGTTCTACCTGACCTTTTCCCCAGTCACCTATAGGTTTGACCCAGGCAGAAGGACGTCTGTGGTAATTAGCTTCCAGATCCTGATAATAATCAAACTCACGGTGGCGTTGAATCAAACCAAATCCTTTGGGGTTCTCATCTATAAACGCACTGATTTGGAGTGTTTGCGGGTTGTTCAATGGACGCCATAAACGCTCACCCTTGCCATTACGCATTTGCAAACCTTCAGAGTCATGTACAGCAGGTCGAAAATCTAATTGATCAGCGCGATCCATTCCGCCATGCATAAACATGGAAGTTAGTGGTGCTAGCCCGACATGCTTAATATCAACACGTGGGAAGAGGATGGCATCGACATCAATTTTACTGGGCGATCCTGGATGAATCCCGAAACGATAGGCACCGGTAACACTTTTACTATCGAGTAAGGCATGCACCACAATGGCATTCTGACTTGAAGAGGGCCTTTCAATCCAGAAACGTTTGAAAAGAGGAAACTCTTCACCTTTGGGTTGTGCGACGTCAATGGCCAGACCGCGAGCAGAAATACCATAGAGCTGTCCTTTGGAAACTACCCGAAAATAACTGGCTCCCTGAAATACAATAAACTCATCCTGATAGTCGTCATTGTTTATTGGATAGTGCAGCCGTAAACCTGCATATTTACCAACTTCTACAAGTTTTTTACCAATTGCCTCATTCGGAACCTTGAAGGATGTTTCAGATAATTCGAGTGGAAAAGCCTTGCCACTTTCGACTACATCAATATCAATCAAATCTTTATACAAAAAGCCAGGTGCGAATAATTGAACCGAAAATTTGGTTGGGGTCTTGCCCCAGATCGCTGCATTTTCCTGAAAATTTATTTGTCGATAAGTTGAATAATCAAGTTTTGCTAATTCGTCGGGCGCGTTTGGCGGAGCTTTAAAGGGCTTTTCGGCAAGTTGGCGGGCTATCTCAACCACTGTGTTACGTGAAAATTCTGTTCCTGCATCGCCATTTTCAACAGATGTTTCTGCCTGCGCTGTTTGGATAAACAGAATGAGAAAAAAAGCCGTAATAAGCCCGGAAAGGGTCTTTGTGTAGAGTGAAGAGTCAGTTTTTTGATGAAGAGATAAATAACTCAACATTGGGCTAAATCCTTATTGCGGGATAAATGAAACGGGATAGAATTCGGGAAGGCTCGGTCGTATATGGTTTAGATCTGGTTAATTCAATATTTCAGATCTAGTAAACAGGCACCATAACTTGAGTTAAGCCTATCTAATATGCTAAACCAAACTGAAAAATTGTTCTGAAAATTATTATTGTCAGGTAGCTAACTTGCATGAGTAACAACAATAACGCCCCAGATAGAGCTGATGAAGTGATCTGTGATTGCAGTGGAACCACTCGTGGGAAGATCATCAGTCTTTTCGAGCAGGGTATCGTCGATACCGATACTATCTCACGAAAAACTGGCGCAATTTCAGGATGTGGTTCCTGTGATTATGATATTGAGAACCTGCTTGATGAGCTTGTTGTTAAATAGCAACAATATTCATAATTGTTGTTAAATACCTATTTTTCATAGCTTTGTAATATTTGTTATTACATCTTCTCACTGATTGTTCCGAAAATTCCTGGTTTAGATGTGAAAAATTCTTGACTGGTTAATAAGAACCATTACCATTCGCCTTTACATTTCTTTACGTATGGCAATTTTGAAGGTAAATAATATGGCAAATGGTATTCGCAAGCCGCGAAATTTCAAGTTCAAACCTATCGTTTCAGTGGTGACATTGGCACTTGGAACACTATATGGTTCACAGGTAGCAGCAGAGGAAGATGTCAAATCATTAGATTCCGTAACTGTTATTGGTAGTGAACAAGCTGCTCGTGAGTTACCGGGATCGGCTTATTATATTGATAATGATCAGCTTACAACTGAGGCCACCACAGATATTCATCAGGTTCTGAAAACTGTTCCTGGTATTTATATATTGGAAGAAGATGGTTTAGGTTTGCGTCCCAATATTGGTATTCGCGCTGCAGCACCAGAACGCAGCCAAAATATCACGCTGATGGAAGATGGTGTGTTGATCGCTCCAGCTCCTTATTCCAATCCAGCAGCCTACTATTTTCCAACAGCCATGCGTTTGCATTCGATTGAAGTGTTAAAAGGCGCACCATTATTACGTTATGGACCTCAAACTATTGGTGGTGTCGTTAACCTGGTTTCTACGCCGATCCCGGAGAGTAATCGTGGCCGTGCCATGTTTATGCTTAGTGATGAAGGTTCGTTTGATACCCATGCCTATTACGGTGGTAAAGAAGGTGGCTTTGGTTATTTATTGGAGACTGTTCAACGTAATAATGAAGGTTTCAAAGATATTGACCGTAGTGGACAGGACAGTGGGTTTGAAATTCAGGATTATGTCGGCAAATTGTCATGGGAAGATGAACGCAATAAAGTTTTATTTAAATTCCAACGTTCCTTCGAAGATTCTAATGAAACCTATGCAGGTTTAACTGATGATGATTTCCGAAATGATGAAAACCGTCGTTACGGACTGACAGAAATAGACAATATGGATAACGACCATACT
Organism: Methylophaga sp. UBA4204; assembly: GCF_002379485.1. Classification (NCBI taxonomy): domain Bacteria; kingdom Pseudomonadati; phylum Pseudomonadota; class Gammaproteobacteria; order Thiotrichales; family Piscirickettsiaceae; genus Methylophaga; species Methylophaga sp. UBA4204. Next base: position 74,073 of record NZ_DFTU01000037.1, read on the forward strand.
GGCCTGAACCTTACCCATAATTTCAAATGGAGCGACACGTTTAATTCAACAGTGACCCTGTACCATAATGAATTCAAGCGTAACTGGTTTAAATATAACAACAACATCAAATTAATTGATCAAGCTAATGCTGGAGACGCTAACGCCCAGGCAATACTTGATGGTTCACAAGATGTTGCTGGTCTTCAGTACAAGAATAATAATCGTGAGTATGATTCTTATGGCGCACAGCTGAATTTCAACTGGCTGGTTGGTGCACACGATCTGAATTTTGGTGTTCGTCAGCACTTCGATGAAACGGATCGTTTCCAACCAGTCGATACCTATGATCAGATTAATGGACAACTGGTTTTTCAAAGTAGCGATGCAGATACTGTGAGTGGCGGCGATAATCGTTTAGAGGAAGCGCAAGCACTAAGCATGTGGATCACCGATAATTTCCAGGTTACCGACAAGTTATTAGTGAACTTGTCTCTGCGTATGGAAGATGTTGAAAGCAAAGCTCGGCGATATACAGACCCAAGCCGATCAACCGTAACGACTAACAGCAAAGTTGAAAATGATTATCAGGAATTTTTACCGGGTATTTCAGCAACATATGATTTGACGGAAAACTGGCAAGTATTAGCGGGTTACCATGAAGGTATGGTTCCGATTAGTGCCGGAGCTGAAGATGGTACTGATCCGGGTTTGAGCGATAACTATGAATTCGGTGTGCGTTTTAATCAAGGCACATTCTACAGTGAGGCAATCGCTTTCTACTCTGACTTTAGTAACTTTGTCGAGCAGTGTTCGATCGCTTCCAAATGCAGTAATGATGCTGTTTCTGGTTCATTTAGCCTTGGTGGAGCAGAGGTTAAAGGTCTTGAGTTTCAAGCAGGTAAATTATTTGCGGCTGGTAACTTTATGATCCCCGTGGATATTACCTACACCTATACTGACGGCGAAACCACATCTGGTGATCAACTTGATAGTGGATTAGAACTGCAAAATATTCCTGAAAATATGTTCAGTGCGAGAGTTGGTTTAGAACATAGCAGTGGCTGGAATAATTACGCAGTGGCTAAATACATAGATGAAACTTGTGTGGATGTCGGCTGTAATAAATCAGACAGTCGTTTTGATCGCACAGACGGTTTATTCACGATGGATTTGATCAGTCGTTATCAATTCGTGGATGGGCCAGAAGTATTTTTGAAAGTTGAAAATGTCTTTGACCGTCAAGAAATTGTGGCTCGCCAACCTTTTGGTGCACGCCCGAATATTGATCGTACGGTTTATGCTGGTGTAATTATCGACTTTTAAATAAGCGAAAAAAGTAAGTCTGATTTAAGACTGAATAATTGTTGAAAAAAAACGCCTGAAGAATGACTTCAGGCGTTTTTTTTTAAGCTTATTTAGTTGGAAAGCTATTGTTAAGATCAATTTTATTGTTCTTTTGTAATTTCCCAACATATAAGGCCGTTGCACCAGCCACTGCGACTGGAATAATCAGAAAATTTATTACCGGGATCATTGTTGCCCCCAAAGTTGTCATGCCAAAGCCTAACGCCAACGATCGCTTGGTTCTGAGCAGTTCTCGTTGCTGCTTAAATCCCATTAAATGATTTCCCATTGGATAGTCATGATAATCAAGTGCCAGAGTCCAGCTGGAAAAAAATAACCATAACAATGGAGCAATGAGATTCAGTCCGGGTATCCACGACAGAATAAACAGTGGAATCATCCATTTCAGTAAATAGGCCAATTTGCGTAATTCATTAAAAATCATTCTTGGTGTGTCAGCAATTAATTGCCAGACAGTTTGTTCAGGTGGAGCCTGATTGGATAAACGTTTTTCCACAGCTTCTGCCAACAGTCCATTAAATGGTGCAGCAACGATATTGGCGAGAATGGAAAAAGTGAAAAACACAATTAATACAATCAGTACCGCAAACAACGGCCAAAGAATCCACATCAATGCATTGGATAACCATTCCGGTAACCAGGTTGGTGTCAATTGTGTCATCCAATAATCAAACTGGTTAATACCTAGCCAGATCGCTCCAGCAAACAACAAGGTATTTATCAGAATTGGAATATAGGCAAAGCGACGTACGCCGGGTTGATTGATAAGTTTGAAACCGCTTAATAAATAGCGCGAACCATGGATAAAATCGCCCATTTTTTCAATACCTTATTGGAATAATGTAAGACCATCTCTTGCAAGCAATGCACTGCCATATGCTGCTTCAGTATGTTCCACTGTTTCAAATGGAACCTGCAATAAAGACTCACGCAGCTTCGTCCAGACAGGATTGTTAGCGCCACCGCCAACACTTCGAATCGACGTTAACGGTGTAGCACTTAATTGTTGCAGATATTGGTAACCTGTTTTTTCTATGCTGGCAATGCCAGCCAGCAACCCATGCAGAAATAGATGATCTTCCGCTGGTCGGGGTAACAATTTTGCTGGATAGTTTGGATCAGCAACTGGAAAACGCTCTCCCGGCGTTAGCAATGGATAATAGTCCGGTGCAGACTGGTTTAAATCAATTTTCTGGCTTAACGTGATTAATTGCTCGTCAGTAAAGAAATGTCTCAATACTGCTCCACCGCTGTTAGACGCGCCACCACATAACCAGCGATTTCCTAATTTGTGGCTGTAAATACCTGTTTCAGCATCAAATACCGGATTTTTACAGATAAGTTTCAAGACCAGCGTTGAACCCAGGGATGTTACGCCTTCTCCAACCCGGCGAGCCCCAGTAGCGATAAATGCAGCCAGGCTATCAGTGGTTCCGGCTTTAATCAGGGGCGGTGCTGACTGGTTTATCCCAAGTTTTAGCATAACGGCTTCTGAGAGTTTGCCAATCACCGTACCTGGTGCAACAACGTTTGGTAAAACGCTCATTGGCGTTATTAATTCCAGCCAGCTGGGCCAGTGATTTTCCACTACATCAAAACCAGACTTCAAGGCATTATTGTAATCCGTTATACCGGGTGTCGCGCCGAGCTGAATAGCCAGCCAATCGGCCTGGTGCAACAGATAATATTTTTCAGGTAACGCCAGGGTTAATTGAAAATACAGCAATTTTGCCAAACCGCTGCTGGGACCACTTGCTGCTGAATTGATAGGTGCTTTTTCCGCTATTTTTTCACTCGCCATGGAAGCACGTTGATCGTTATACATCAACATCTCGGTCAGAGGATTTCCTTGGTGG